>DBFXIC010000507.1:0-8953 GCA_048455095.1 Anaeromassilibacillus sp. | reverse complement strand
GGCGGACTATTCCGCACCCGCGCTGGAAGAGGAGCTTGCACAGCTTGCGCCAAAGACGCCCATCCATGTGGACGTCGTCAGTGCGTCGCAGGAACAGACCTGCGTCTTTCTGCTCTGCGGCAAAACGGATGCCCCGGCGGTGGAGGAAGCCTTGCGTTCCCTGGGCTTTGCAAAGCCCGCCAACCCGTCAAAGACGCCTCCGGCCGAGCGTATCCGAACCCTGGAAGGGCGGATTGCGGAGCAGGAGAAGGTCATTGGGAAGGCGGAGACGGAGATCGAAGGGTACGCGCCCCAGCGGGACGACTTGAAATTCCTGGTGGATTACCTGACCATGCGTATGGAAAAGTACGAGGTGATCGGGCGGCTGATGCAGTCGCGGCGTACCTTCGTGCTCACCGGATACATCCCCCAGCGGGACGCGGGGAAGCTCGCGCAGGAGCTGGAGGCGCAATTCGGCGCGGCGGTGGAGCTGGAAGCACCCTCTGAAAATGAGGATGTGCCGGTTCTGCTGCAAAACAATAAATTTACAGAGCCTGTGGAGGGCGTGTTGGAATCGTTCAGCCTTCCGGGCAAGACGGAGGTGGACCCCACCTCCATTATGGCGGTCTTTTATTATTTCCTATTCGGTATGATGCTCTCAGACGCGGCTTATGGGCTGCTGATGGTGATTGGATGCGGCCTTGCGCTGCTCAAGTTCAAAAACATGGAGACCGGCCTGCGCAAAACGCTGCGGATGTTTTTTTTCTGCGGTATCTCTACGTCGTTCTGGGGCTTCCTGTTCGGCAGCTTCTTTGGCGATGCAATCGCGGTCGTCTCCCGCACATTCTTCGGCCATGAGGTCGTGCTCGGGCCGCTCTGGTTCGAGCCGATCAAGGAACCCATGCGCATGCTGATGTTTGCGCTGCTGATCGGCGTTATCCACCTCTTTGCGGGCCTGGCAGTGCAGTTTTACCAGCTTTGGCGGCAGAAAAAGTACAAGGACGCGCTTTACGACGTGGTGTTCTGGTATATGCTGCTGGCAGGCGCGATCGTATTCATGCTGTCCAGCCAGATGTTCGTGGACATCGCACAGCTCAGCTTTATCCTGCCCGCACAGGTGGGAACGGCGGCGGCTGTCGTTGCAGGGGTCGGCGCAGTCGGCATCATCTTCACGTCGGGGCGCGAATCCCGTAACCCGGCAAAGCGGCTGCTTAAGGGCCTGTACGGCCTTTATAATGTAACAGGTTATTTGAGCGATATTCTTTCTTATTCCCGCCTGTTGGCCCTAGGGCTTGCGACGGGCGTCATCGCGACGGTCATCAACCAGATGGGCAGTATGGGCGGCGGCGGAATCGGCGGCGCAATCATGTTCATCCTGGTGTTCATCGTGGGCCACACCATCAATCTGGGTATCAATCTGCTGGGCGCCTACGTGCACACCAACCGTTTGCAGTTTGTGGAATTCTTTGGGAAATTCTATGAGGGCGGCGGGCGCAAATTCGCGCCGTTCGGCGTCCATACCAAGTACTACAAAATCAAGGAGGAAAAATAATTATGGAAAACATGGGTATTGTATTTGCTTTGCTTGGAGCAGTTTTGGCTGCACTGCTGGCGGGCGCGGGTTCCGCTGTGGGCGTTGGCCGCGCGGGCGAGGCCGCCGCGGGCGTCGTAACAGAAGATCCCTCCAAATTCGGTAAAGTCCTGATTCTGCAGCTTCTGCCCGGTACGCAGGGCATTTACGGCCTGTTGATCGCGTTCATCACCCTCTCCCAGATCGGTATCCTGGGCGGCAACGTTGAAATGTCCCTGGCGAAGGGCTTCCTGTATTTCTTGGCCTGCCTGCCGATGGCAATTGTTGGCTACTGGTCCGCTTTGAAGCAGAGCCGCGCGGCGGTCGCCTGCATCGGCCTCGTTTCCAAGCGCCCCGACCAGCTCGGCAAGGCCATCATTTTCCCGGCGATGGTTGAAACATACGCCATCCTCGCGCTTCTGGTTTCCATTCTGGCGATCACGGGCATCGGCGGTCTGCCGGTATGATGCACGCCCGCTCAAAAATGATATGGGAAAGGAGCGCTGCGCATGACTGGACTGGAACAAATTCTCAAGCAGATTGAAGACGACGCGGCAGCCTCCGCGGCCTCTGTAAGGAAAGAGACGGAGGAAAAGGCGGCGCAGATCGCGCAGGAAGCGCAGGCGCGCGGCGAAGCACGCGCGCGGGAGATCGCCGCACAGGCGCAGGAACAGGCAAAAGACATCGAGAGCCGTGCCGCTTCCGCGGCAGCCCTGCAAAAACGGCAGCGCATCCTCGCCGCCAAGCAGCAGATCATCAGCGAACTGTTGGATAAAAGCCTGCAGACCATGTATGAATTGCCCCCGGCAGAGTATTTCGCCAACATTTTAAAGCTGGCGAGCAAATACGCCCTGCCCCAGGAGGGGGAGATTTACTTCTCGAAAAAGGATCTCGACCGCCTGCCCAAGGGTTTTGAAAAAGCGCTGGCGCAGGTCGTGCCGGAGAGCGGCAGCCTGCGCATCTCGCGCGAGGCGCGGCAGATCGACGGTGGTTTTGTACTGGTGTACGGCGGCGTGGAGCAGAACTGCTCCTTCGCGGCGCTGTTCGACGCCGCAAGGGACGGCCTGCAGGACAAGCTGCACGCCCTGCTCTTTGCGGGAGGTCGGTAATATGGCGGAAAAACAATTCACCTATGCGGTTGCGCGCATCCGTTCCAGGGAGCTGGGCCTGCTGAAGAGCTCGTTCCTGGAGCAGTTGCTGGCAGCCAAAAGCTATGACGAATGCATCCAGCTTCTTGCAGAAAAGGGCTGGGGCGATGGGACCACCACGGATGCGGAACGCCTCCTTGCGGGCGAACAGGAAAAGACCTGGGCGCTGATGGAGGAGCTGGTGGATGACCTCTCCGTGTTCGATGTGTTTCTCTATGCAAACGACTATCACAACCTGAAGGCTGCGATCAAGCTGGTTTTTCTAGACCAGGAGCGGCCTGAGGCGTTTTTCTCCCACGGGACCGTGGAGCCGGAAACCATAATGAAAGCCATTCGGGAACAGGATTACTCTCTGCTGCCCGAGGCCATGCGCTCCCCGGCGAAGGAGGCGTTCGACCTGCTGCTGCACACGCGCGACGGCCAGCTCTGCGATGTGGTCGTCGACCGTGCGGCGCTGGACGCGATCTACGCGGCGGGCAAAGCGGCGGATCATCCGGTCATCCGGGAGTATGCGGAGCTGACCGTGGCGGCGGCGGATATCAAGATTGCTGTGCGCGCGCAAAAGACGGGGAAATCTCTGGATTTCGTCAAGCGCGCGCTTGCGCCCTGCGATTCGCTGGATGTGGCACAGCTCGCAAAGGCGGCTGTCGAAGGGCAGGAGGCCATCTATGCCTATCTGCACGCCACCTCGTACGCGGACGCGGTGCCCGCTCTGCAGGAGTCGCCTTCGGCGTTTGAGCGCTGGTGCGATGACCTCATCATCCGCGATATTCGTCCCCAGCAGTACAACCCGTTTACCATTGGCCCGTTGGCCGCGTATATCCTCGCAAGGGAAAACGAGGTCAAGGTGGTGCGCATCATCCTCTCTGGCAAGCTGAACCATCTGCGGGAGGAAGCGGTGCGCGAGCGTCTGCGGGAAATGTACCGCAATGTATAAGGGGGAAGAGGCATGTATAAGATTGCAGTGATGGGGGACCGGGACAGCATCTACGGCTTTGCTGCTCTGGGGCTGGATACCTGCCCCGTGACCGACCCGGTGGAGGCGGCGCGGAAGCTGCGCAGCCTTGCGGAGCAGGAATACGCCGTAGTCTATATCACCGAGGCGCTGGCCGAATCCCTGGAGACCGAGATCGACCGTTACCGCGAGCAGATGCTCCCCGCGATCATCCTGATCCCGGGTGCATCCGGCAACACGGGCAAGGGCGTGGCCGCGGTTAAGAAGAGCGTGGAACAGGCGGTCGGCTCCGATATCATCTTTAACAATTAAGTTTTTATTCGGATAGATTTCCGGCACTCTGGGAAAACGCCGCGGCGTTTTCCCGCAGAAAGGAAAGATCAGTACAATGAGCAAAGGAACCATCAAAAAGGTTGCCGGCCCGCTGGTCATCGCCGAGGGGATGCGCGACGCAAACATGTTCGACGTGGTGCGCGTCAGCGAACAGCGCCTCATCGGTGAGATCATCGAGATCCACGGCGATCAGGCTTCCGTCCAGGTCTACGAGGAGACCTCCGGGCTCGGTCCGGGCGAACCGGTGGAATCCACCGGCGCACCGCTCTCCGTCGAGCTTGGGCCGGGCCTGATCGGCAGCATCTTCGACGGCATCCAGCGTCCGCTGGAGGAGATCATGAAGGTCTCCGGCAACAACTTACAGCGCGGTGTGGAAATCCCCGCGTTGGATCACAAAAAGAAATGGCATTTTCAGCCGCTTAAAAAGGCGGGCGATTCTGTCACGGGCGGCGACATCATCGGCACCGTGCAGGAGTCGCCGATCGTCGTGCATAAAATCTTGGTGCCCAACGGCCTGATGGGCAAGTTGCGCTCCATCAAGGAGGGCGACTACACCATCGATGAGACCGTCGCCGTGGTGGACACGCCCAACGGCTCCAGCCAGGACCTGACGCTGATGCAGAAATGGCCGGTCCGTGTGGGCAGGCCGTACCAGCAAAAGCTCTCCCCGGATATGCCGCTTGTCACGGGCCAGCGCGTCATCGATACGCTGTTCCCGATCGCAAAGGGCGGCGTGGCGGCGGTTCCCGGCCCGTTCGGCAGCGGTAAAACCGTTGTTCAGCATCAGCTCGCCAAGTGGGCGGAGGCGGACATCGTCGTCTACATCGGCTGCGGCGAGCGCGGCAACGAGATGACGGACGTTTTAAACGAATTCCCGGAGCTAAAGGACCCAAAGACAGGCTTCTCCCTGATGGAGCGCACCGTCCTGATTGCCAACACCTCCGATATGCCGGTTGCGGCGCGTGAAGCGTCCATCTATACGGGCATCACCATCGCGGAGTATTTCCGCGATATGGGCTATTCCGTTGCTCTGATGGCGGACTCCACCTCCCGTTGGGCCGAGGCCCTGCGCGAAATGTCCGGCCGTTTGGAGGAGATGCCCGGCGAAGAGGGCTACCCGGCCTATCTGGGAAGCCGTCTGGCACAGTTCTACGAGCGCGCAGGGCGAGTGGTTACCGTCGGAAGCGAGAAGCGCGAGGGTGCACTCTCCGTCATCGGCGCGGTTTCCCCTCCGGGCGGCGATATCTCCGAGCCGGTCTCCCAGGCCACCCTGCGCATCGTCAAGGTGTTCTGGAGCCTGGACTCCGACCTGGCATATAAGCGCCACTTCCCGGCCGTCAACTGGCTGACCAGCTATTCCCTGTATGTGGATACCATGGAAAAGTGGTTCAACGAGCATGTGAACGCGAGCTGGATGAACCTGCGCGCGCGCCTGATGCGCCTGTTGCAGGAAGAAGCGGAACTGAACGAGATCGTACAGTTGGTCGGTATGGATGCCCTTTCGGCGCCGGACCGCCTGAAGCTGGAAGCCTCCCGTTCCATTCGCGAGGACTTTTTGCATCAGGATGCGTTCCATGAGGTGGACACCTACACACCGTTGCAAAAGCAGTTCACCATGATGCAATTGGTGTTGGATTATTACGACAAAGCGGTGGAGGCCCTGGGCAAGGGCGCGTCCATTGAGGATCTGGTAAACCTGCCCGTGCGCGAGCGGATCGGCCGCTTCAAGTATATTCAGGAGCAGGACATGAAGGCCGAATACGACGCAATTCTGAAAGCGCTTTCCAAACAGATCGAAGAGCTTTCGCAAAAGGAGGACTTCTAAATGCCAAAGGAATACCGAACGATCCAGGAAGTTGCGGGTCCTCTGATGCTGGTGCGCGGCGTGGAAGGCGTGACGTACAACGAGCTCGGTGAAATCGAGCTGTTCAGCGGGGAAAAACGCCGCTGCAAGGTGCTGGAAATCGACGGCGGAAACGCGTTGGTCCAGCTCTTTGAGAGCTCCACCGGCATCAACTTGAGCAACAGCAAGGTGCGCTTTTTGGGCCGCAGCATGGAACTGGGTGTCTCCGAAGATATGCTCAGCCGTGTATTCGACGGCCTGGGCCGTCCGATCGACGGCGGTCCGGAGATTTTGCCGGAGCGGCGCATGGACATCAACGGCCTGCCGATGAACCCGGCGGCGCGCAACTATCCGCAAGAGTTCATCCAGACCGGCATCTCGGCCATCGACGGACTGAACACGCTGGTCCGCGGCCAGAAGCTGCCGATTTTCTCGGCCAGCGGCTTGCCGCACGCCAACCTTGCGGCGCAGATCGCCCGTCAGGCGAAGGTGCGCGGCACGAACGAACCGTTCGCCGTGGTGTTTGCGGCTATGGGCATCACCTTTGAGGAATCGAACTTCTTTATTCAGAGCTTTAAGGAGACCGGCGCCATCGACCGCACGGTCATGTTCGTCAACCTGGCGAACGACCCGGCCGTCGAACGCATCGCGACGCCCCGCATGGCGCTGACTGCCGCGGAGTACCTCGCATTTGAGAAAAACATGCATGTGTTGGTCATCCTCACCGATATTACGAACTACGCGGACGCCCTGCGCGAGGTTTCCGCTGCACGCAAAGAGGTTCCCGGCCGCCGCGGCTACCCGGGCTACATGTATACGGACCTTGCGTCCCTGTACGAGCGCGCTGGACGGCAAAAGGGCAAGAACGGCAGTATCACGATGATTCCGATCCTGACCATGCCCGAGGACGACAAGACCCACCCGATCCCCGACCTGACGGGATACATCACGGAGGGCCAGATCATCCTGAGCCGCGAATTGTTCCGCAAGGGCGTCACCCCGCCCATCGACGTGCTGCCGTCCCTGTCCCGCTTGAAGGACAAGGGCATTGGTGAGGGCAAGACCCGCGCCGACCACGCCAACACGATGAACCAGCTCTTTGCGGCGTACGCGCGCGGCAAAGAGGCCAAGGAGCTCATGACCATTCTGGGCGAAGCCGCTCTGACGGACATCGACAAGCTGTATGCGAAATTCGCGGATGCCTTCGAACGCGAGTACGTCTCCCAGGGCTACGACGCGAACCGCGATATCGAAGAGACGCTGGAAATCGGCTGGAAGCTGCTTTCTATCCTGCCGCGCAGTGAGCTCAAGCGTGTCAAGGATGCATTCCTGGACGAGTACTACGACAAGGCGAAGGAGCAGCGCGAGCGTGAGGAGTAATCCCGCGCGCGGTTCCACGGAAAGGGGGAGACATCCTTGGCGGCAACCCATGTAAATCCCACGCGAATGGAGCTGACGCGCCTGAAAAAAAAGCTGGTGACCGCGACACGCGGCCATAAGCTCTTAAAGGATAAGCGCGACGAGCTGATGCGTCAGTTCCTCGATATGGTACGGGAAAACAAGGCCCTGCGCGAGAAAGTGGAGGCGGGCGTCGCCGCAGCCAACCAGAACTTTGTGCTGGCGCGCGCAGGCATGCAGGACCCGGTCCTCGATGTGGCGCTGATGACCCCAAAGCAGGAGGTCTTTTTGGAGTGCGGCGCGCGCAACGTGATGAGCGTGGACATCCCGGTATTTACCTATAAGACGCGGACATCCGATGCGAACGACATCTATTCCTATGGCTTTGCATTTACGTCCAGCGATCTGGACGCGGCGGTGAAGTCCCTGGCGGATCTTCTGCCCGACATGCTGCGGCTGGCGGAGATTGAAAAGTCGTGCCAGCTCATGGCGGCGGAGATCGAAAAGACCCGCCGGCGCGTCAACGCGCTGGAGCACGTGATGATCCCGCAGATGCAGGCGAACATCAAGTATATCACCATGAAGCTCGACGAAAACGAGCGCAGCACGCAGATCCGCCTGATGAAGGTCAAGGATATGATGTTGGAAGAGGCGCACCACTACAGCGAGCACGTGCCGGAACCGGCGTAATAGATGAATAAAGGCTGATGCGATACACAAAGGTGCGTCGCATCAGCCTTTTTAATGGTTCGACATTGCTCCGGACAGGGGCAATTAATTAAAGTGCTGCGGCAGGGCCGTTGCCCTGGCAGTTTTGGACTAAGAAATAGCCGCTAACTTTGGGGAGCGGTTATTTCTTTTTGTTTATGTGGACGCAAACGGTCCATCGAACGTTGCAATGTCGAGCAGCGCCATGCAGAAGGAAAAAGTTCCTGCTGGGTAACGTATCTGAGCCTCTCCTCCTCTCGTGGAGGGGAAAAATGGGACTCTCTTCCGGGAGTGGAGGGAAAACCGCCCTGTGTCTCGGGAACACCTTACTGGAAAACAATCGCATAAGTTGCGCTTGAATACAATAAAAACCGCATTCCAAGCAGGAACGCGGTTTTTGCTACCTCTTTTTTGTGTTACTGCTTTGTTTGAGCTTTTGCAACTCTACGTATTTTACAACATCCCGACGACTCTCTTCATCCAAAGAGAGAATATCGCTCACCAGTTGCTCACAGGTGCAGTCACGTGTTGCATATACAATCTCCAGAGGTTTCACAGCGTCATAGGGTTTTCTGCCCATCAGATAATCAGCAGAAACGTTATAGTATTCGGCCAATTTGATAAAATGGCGCAAGGGCAGTTCTACTGTTCCAGTTTCATATTGAGAGTATTGCTGCTGCGTTACTCCCAGAATATACGCTATGGCTCGTTGCGTTAAATCGTGATCTTCCCGCAAATCCCGTATTCATTCAAAAACCGTTTTCATTTCATAGTCTCCAACAGATTTAGTAACGCCTGCTTTTGTTCTGGAGAAAGCGTATTCCATTTGTTAAGCAGTTGCTTTTGCCCGTTGTCTAAGGCAATGCACGGTTCATCCCCGGCGAAGAACTGAGAAAGAGAAAGATCAAACGCTTTGCAGATTTTTTCCAGAGAAGAGACAGAGGGCGTCATATTTTTTCGATACCAGGAGGAAATGGTAGACTGCGGTAATCCGGATTTTTCTGCGAGCTGATATTCGG
>DBFXIC010000506.1:0-17823 GCA_048455095.1 Anaeromassilibacillus sp. | reverse complement strand
GATTGTTTGACAAATGTGAGTTTGAACAGGAGATTACCCACCTTATTACCAACCGCGCCAATCAGGCGTTTTCCATTCTGGTGCTCGGATTGGACGGTTTCCGGCACATCAACGATCTGTACGACCGAAAATTTGGAGATGGAGTGCTGCGCACCATCGCGCAGCGGATCCAGTCGATTTTGCCGGACAGTGCTTCGGTGTACCGGCTGGACGGCGATGAGTTTGGAGTGATCGTCCATGGAAGCCCTAGAAACGCCGAAAGCATTTACCTGGGTTTGCACGACCGGTTTGCACGCCAACAGGAGCGCGACGGAAAGAAATACTACTGTACCATCTCCGCGGGGTGCGCCATATATCCGGACGACGCTTCCAGCTATATGGACTTGTTCAAATATGCGAATTATGCGATGGATTATGCCAAAAGTAAGGGGCGTAACCGGATGGAGTTCTTCCACAGGGAGGCCATGTTGCACAAGGAGCGATCCCTGGAATTGACCGAGCTTCTCCGCGAGAGCGTGGAAAACGACTTTGCAGGCTTTGAATTGGTTTTTCAGCCGGTGGTCTGTGCACCGGACGGAAAGCTTTGGGGTGCGGAAGCGCTGACGCGTTGGCACTGCGAAAAGTATCCACAGGTTTCCCCCGTGGAATTTATCCCTCTTTTAGAGGAGAGCGGACTCATTCATCCGGTTGGGAATTGGATTTTGCGTACAGCCGCTGCCACCTGCGCAAAATGGGGACAGGAGCATCCCAATTTTGTGATGAGCATCAATATTTCCTATGTGCAGTTGAGCAGTCCGGATTTTTTCGACAGCTTGGAACGAATGATCCACGATACGGGGGTGGATCCCACGCATCTTGTGCTGGAGCTTACAGAGAGCTGTATCGCTTCCAATATCCGGTTGTTGACGGAGGACTTTAAAAAGATCCGCAGCTACGGCATCAAAATTGCGATGGACGACTTTGGCACCGGTTATTCCTCCCTAGAAATCCTGAAAGAGAGTCCAGCGAATATCGTCAAGGTGGATCGCGCTTTTGTCAAGGATATCCGCAGCAGCACCTTTGACGCGACGTTCATCCAGTTTATCGTAGCTTTGTGCCATGATGTGGGCATCCGCGTCTGTCTGGAGGGCGTGGAACTCGAGGAAGAGTATGAAATTGTGCGGGAGATGCGCCCGGACTGGATTCAGGGATATCTGTTTGGCCGTCCAATGAGTAAGGATGACTTTGAAATTCTTCTCAATCAGAGAATTGAATAACATAATAAAGATCCTGTAGATTGTCTGGCCGCGCAAAAAGCGCGGCCTTTTTTGTGCCTGTTTTGGATAGGGTACTGGTAGAAAACGCCTCCGCTCTATTTCCCACATGCGTTTGATCTGTATGCGGGATTTCCCCATGATAAAAAGAGGGGGATGGAACCACTTTAAAAATGATGGGTATCCCTGAAAAACGAAGAGGAATAGGTATATTATGGTTTGATTTAAGGCCATTTGTAAACGATTTGCGAACTTTTGAATTGCCTCCTTGACAGCCGTCCGGATTTGGTCTAGACTTACGATGCATTCAATTAACCAGGTTAATTTTTTACCTTGTAAAACAAGGGGGATGGGGGGATTGTGTTTTGAGGCAGCTCGGAACACAGCTTTTTTATGCAATGTTTGATCTGATGCAGAGCATGCACCGGTTTGAAATCACCGGCCCGCTCACCAAGAGCACCCTGTTGATGCTTCTGGTGATTCAGGAATCTGAAAAAGAAAATGCGGAGAAGGGCGTCGCCGGCGGGGTGACTGCTTCCAGCCTGAGCTGCGAGCTGGATATTTCAAAGCCTGCGGTGACAAAAGCGGTTAATTATCTGGAGGAACGCGGCTATGTGACGCGCATAAACGGCCAAAGCGACCGCCGCCAGGTATATGTGATGCTGACACCGGAGGGGAAAAAAGTCCTCCGGGAAGCACGAGAAACGGTCATGCAGAATATGGAGCAGTTGGTGCAGGGACTGGGCGAGGCGGACACGGAAGCGTTTATTCGTTTGAGTGAGCGCATGGCACGGGCGTGCGAGAGACTGCGGTTATCGTAGGGAAAAAACAGCAGTATGCGGACGGCACATCCGGTATTTATTTTCGTTACATATGTCCCAACGGTTCTGAAACAAAAACCTGTAGAATAGAATCGTGCGGAAGCACCCCAGCATTTTGAGACGCAGCCTGTCCGTACATACCGTTGATTTTTATATAAGGGAAGATCAGCAATAGGAGGAACAATCTATGAAAAAAAGATTTTTATCCGTACTTTTGGCGGCAGCCATTCTGCTTTGCCCGGCCGGCCTACTGGGCGGTGGGACGCACGCTTCCGCAAAAGAAATCTGGGAGAGTAAGGTGATCGCCTACGACGATATAGAGGAGATCGTGGACGGAAGCTTGGATTTTTCCAGCCAGACAAGCGCCATCAACCAGAGTATTGCAGCTCTCCAGCAGAGTCAGCAGAGCCTGAACAAGCTTTCCCAAATGCTCAGCGGCGCGGCGTCACAACTGCCCCCGGGGTCCGACCTGGCGGATATGGTGGGCGGGCTGCAGGTGATGACCCAGACGCTTGGCATGCAGCTGAACAGCACGAGCAACAGCCTGAGCCAGTCCATCAGCCAGATCGACCAGGCGCGCAACCAGCTGGTGATCGGTGCGAAAAACCTCTATATCGCATACAACAGCTTGGTAGATCAACAGGATGAGCTGCGCCGCAGTTTGGATGTCTTTGACAAGAGCCTCGCCGCGAGCCAGAAGCAGTATGAGCTGGGTATGATCACGGAGCTGGCTTTGGAAAATACGAAGTCGGCCCGCACGGCCATCTCCGCAGGCATTGATACGCTGGATCTGGAAATCGCGTCTCTCAAGCGCAGTTTCAACACAATGATCGGCCGCAACTATAACCAGGGGTTGACGATCAAATCCCTGCCGCAGCCGGATACGGCATATGTGGAAAAGATCAAGTTCTCTGACGACCTGGAGGACGCGTACAACAACTATATGGGGTTTGGCGGCAGTACCTCCATCCCGAGCAACAACGAGAATTTTGACGAGGAGAAGGGCTCCTTCGGTGCATCGTTCCGCAAACTCTATGAAAGCATCGGCGATAAACAGCGTCAGCTTGAAAAAGAGCAGGCGACATTGGCGCTGGAGCAGCGTAATTATGACGCCTCCAAAAAGAGATACGATCTGGGCATGCTCTCTTCGCTTGCACTCACCAGCGCGCAGGATAAGTTGGATACCCAGAAGGCAAAGGTGCGTACGGCGGAGAGCAATCTGTTTTCCGCAATTGAGCAATACAAGTGGGCGCTGGACTTCGGAATCATCAGCGGTTGACCCGCAGGAGGAAAGGCCAGATTTTGCAGAATAGGAGCGAAACGATCATGAAGAAACAGTTCCATTGGTCCGCCGTAGTCTGCGCCGCGTTGGCAATGGCGGTTCTGTTTAGCGGATGCACCGGGAGTGCCGACCCCGTGGAGCCGCAAGCGGAGGAAAAAGAGGCGGTTGCGGTCGAAGTGATGCCCGCCAAGCTGGGGGACATCCAGAGCGAATACCTCTATTCCGGCAAAGTGAAGCCAGTAGAGGAGGCAAATGTTGTCAGTACCATCGGCGGTACGGTCCAGGAAGTCTTTTTCCAGGTGGGCGACCGTGTGGAGAAGGATGCGGTTCTGTTCCAGATGGGCACCGAGGACATCGAAAACAATCTCAATGTGCTCAAAGCGCAGCTTGCCGCCACAGAAGCGAGCGTGAAATCGGCGCAGACGGGTCTGGAACTCGTCAACGGCGCTGCCATGCAGTCGCAGATTCAGTCCGCCAAGGCTGGGTTGGAAAAGGCGGAGCTTGCTTACAACGACATGAAGACGACGTACGCCAATAATAAGCAGCTTTATGAGGCGGGGATTATTTCCAAGAGCGATATGGACCAGACGGAAACGGGCATGAAAAACGCGGACCTCGCCTATAATCAGGCGAAAGAGGGCTATGACCTGGTGGCCAACCAGATGCCCGCGGAGAACCTGCGCAAGGCGCAGGACGGCCTCGCCGCAGCGCAGGCACAGCAAAAGGCGGTGGAGGCACAGATGGCAAGTGCGGAAAAGAGCCTGCGCGACGCCACGGTGAAAAGCCCCATCGCAGGCGTGGTGACAGCGTGCAACCTGACGGCAGGAACCCTGTATTCCAGTGCGGCGGGCGCGGCCTTTACCATCAGCGACACCAGCCGCGTCTACATCGACGTGAACGTCTCCGAAGAGCTGATCAACCGCATTGCGGTGGGGCAGAGCGTTTCCGTCAAGGTCGGTGCAGTGTCCGATACGCCGCTCACCGGGACGATCGATCGGGTCAATCCCGGCGCAGGACAGACCGGTACATATAATGTAAAGATCGTTGTGGACAATGCGGATGGCCGCTTGAAATCCGGTATGTTTGGTGAAGTCCACTTTGTTAAGGAAAAGCACGAGGATGTGATTGTTCTGCCGCGGGACGCGGTGCTCACCTCAAACGACAAGCAGTATGTATTTGTCGATGAGAACGGCGTTGCAAAACGGGTGGAGATCACCACTGGCATCGACACCGGCGAGAAGGTGGAGGTGACCTCGGGACTGGAGCAGAACAGCAGCGTCGTCGTGAAGGGACAGAGCTTCCTGGCGGATGGCGACGCGATCAGCGCCTCCGAATCGAAAAAGGAGGCGTAATCCATGCCGACAAAGACCGCAATTAAACGCCCCATCACCACCATTATGGTGATGCTAGTGGCCATCCTAGCGGGTATTGTCTCCCTTTCCTCCCTGAATCTCGATTTGATGCCTTCTATCAGTGTTCCGATTGCAGCGGTGAGCACCACCTATGTGGGTGCCGGCCCGGAGGAGATCGAGACGCTGGTCACCAAACCGATTGAAGAGGCGTTGGGGACAGTGAGCAACGTGGATACCATCATGTCCACATCCTCTGCCAACTCATCGCTGGTGATTGTGCAGTTCGTGGATGGCACGGATGTGGATATGGCCGCCATCGACCTGCGTGAGAAGATCGATATGATTAAAGGCAGCCTGCCGGACGGCTCCAATGATCCGATGGTGATCAAGATGGATCCAAACTCCATGAGCAGCATCACCGTGGGCGTGCATGGCGATATGGATCTCACAAAGTTGACCTCCGAGGTTGAGGACAACGTGGTGAGCCGCTTGGAGCGCATTGACGGCGTGGCCTCCGTCAGCATGACGGGCAGCGTCGAAAAGGAGGTTCAGGTGGTCCTGAAACCGGAGAAGATGCAGGGCTACAATGTGACAGTGCAGCAGATTTCGGGCATGCTGCAGGCGGAGAACATGAACCTGCCAACCGGCAAGATCTCGCAGGGGGACACCAAGCTGCAGCTGCGCTCCGTGGGGCAGTTCCAGTCGATCGACGAGATCCGCGACCTGCCGATAACCGCGCCTACTGGTGCGCTGATCCACCTGCGGGATGTGGCGGACGTCAATGAAGTGGAGAAGGATGAGGATTCCTATGCGCTCATCAACGGACAGAAGAGTATCATCCTTTCCATCCAGAAGCAGTCCAATGCCAATCTGGTGGACATTTCGGATAAAATCGTCAAAGAGCTCGGTAAGATCGGGAACGATAATCCGGGCCTGAATGTCACCATGCTGACCAATACGGCAGACTACATCAAGACCTCCGTTGGCAACGTGCTGAGCACCGCCATTCAGGCGGCACTGATGGCCATGATCGTGCTGTTCCTGTTCCTGCGAAACGGCAAATCCTCCCTAATCATCGGCGTGTCCATCCCGACTTCGGTGATCGTGACATTTGCGCTGATGTATGTGTGCGGGATGTCGCTGAACATCATCTCGCTGGGCGGCATCACGATCGGTATCGGTATGCTGGTCGATAACTCGACGGTTGTGCTGGAGGCGATTATGCGCCATCATGAGGAGGGGCTGAGCGCACGCAAGGCCGCTGAGACGGGGGCGTCTGAGGTAGCGCTCTCCGTCATGGCCTCCACCCTGACCACCGTCGCGGTGTTCATCCCGCTGATGTTCGTGCAGGGTATGATCGGCCAGATGTTCAAAGACCTCTCTTTGACGGTAAGTTTTTCGCTGGGCGTTTCCCTGATCGTCTCCCTGACCTTTGTGCCCATGGCGGCTTCGCGCCTGCTCAAGAGCACGGATGCGGAGCGTATGGAGAAACATCCGCGTTTGAACGCGTTCCTCAACCTCTGGAAACGGGCGCTCGACGCACTCGACAGCGGCTACCGCCGTGTGCTGCACGCCTCCCTGCGCCACAAGAAACGCGTGGTAGCGCTGGTACTGCTGATCTTTGTGGCGTCGCTCTCCCTGCTGCCGGTCGTGGGGATGGACCTGATTCCATCCATGGATCAGGGCTCTGCGAGCATCTCTATCGAGATGCCCAAGGGCACGGTGCTCTCCGAGACCTCCAAAGTGGTGGATCAGGTCACGGCGAAGATACAGGATATCCCGGAGATCGAAGAGTGGTACCTGACGGCGGGTGGCTCGTCCACAGATAGGGCAAGCGTCACCGTCAACCTGGTGGGCAAGGATCAGCGCAAGCGTTCCACGGACGAGGTGGTGGATGAGATCCGCAACCGCGTCAAGGAAATCGCCGGCGCTGAGATCACCGCCTCTTCCTCCAGTTCGGCCATGGGATCATTCGGCTCGTCGTCCGACGTGCAGTTCCAGCTCAATGGCGACAGCACCGAGCAGCTGCGCGCGATTGGGAACGACCTGATGGTGCAGCTCGAAAAAGAGCCGTGGGTCACCGACGTGACCAGCTCGCTGGACGATGCGGTGCCGGAGGCAAGCATCACGATCGATCGCGTGAAGGCCTCGTCGTATGGAATCACAGCGGCGAGCATCGCCAGTGCGGTCAGCACAGCGGTGACAGGCAGCGTGCCGACGCAGTTTAAAGTCAATGGCGACGAAATCGACGTTCGCATCATGGAGGATTCCGACCGCATCCGCTATCTCGACGACCTGCAGGGTATTACGGTGCCCGCGGCGAATGGCTCGCCCGTGCCGCTGACGGAGGTCGCCAGGGTCACCGTGGCGGATGGTGCAACGCAGATCACCCGCACCAACCAGCATCGCTATATCACAATCGGCGCGAATACGACGGATATCGATGCGGCCACCGCACGCCGCAATACAGAGGCCGTCCTTAGCCGGTACAATTTCCCGGAAGGCTATGAATATGAATTTACCGGCACGATGGATAGCATGGTGGAGACCTTTACCAGCCTGTTTATCGTTCTGATCGTGGCCATCCTTCTGGTTTATATGATTATGGCGGCACAGTTTGAATCGTACATCCATCCGTTCATCATCATGTTTTCCTTGCCGATCGCGTTGACGGGTGGTATCTTGGGCCTGTTTGTCACGGGGAATACCGTCACCGCCACCGCTTTTATGGGTTTCATCATGCTGGTCGGCATGGTGGTCAACAATGCGATCGTGCTGGTGGACTATACCAACCAGCTGCGGGAGCGCGGCATGGGGTGTATCGAAGCGCTGGAACAGGCGGGCCCGACCCGTCTGCGCCCCATCCTGATGACGACGCTCACCACTGTTCTGGGCATGGTCCCCATGGCGGTTTCCACGGCCGAGGGCACGGAGATGCAGCGGCCCATGGCAATTTCGATCATCTTCGGCATGACGCTCTCCACCGTAATCACGCTGGTATTTATTCCTGTCCTGTATGCAGGTGTGGATAAATTCCGCCATATGCGCAAAAAGAAGAAGAACGCTCAGCGGCTCAAGGAAGGGCCGCGCGGAGAAGCTATGCCGGAGGGTGGCAATTAGACGCCGCAGGATCAGCGAATACAGAAGAACTGTACTGTGACGCTCAAATCAGGATTTGGAAGGATTCTTTTCTGATAGAAGCTGCCACATACAAAAATAATGATGAATAGAGCCGCTTTCGAAAGCAGCATTTTGAACCGGTCCAGTTAATCTGGGCCGGTTCATTTTTTTGCCGTGGCCAAAAGCGGATTTTATATGGAGGTAAACAGCGAGGCTTTTTTCAACAACGGATTTTTATTAAAAATTAATTCATAAATTGTTAAATAGTTCTTCTACATAATTGACTATTTTTTAAAACTTTGGTTTAATAAATACATGCAATTAGCTTATGTTATAAGTGAAGAAAATGAATTCATTGGCTGAAAACTTTTGAAATATTACTTACAAGCAAAAAATGTCTTGTGAAGAGGAAAGGTCGCATCGAAGGGTGCTTTCTGCATCTTTTATTCCAAAATGATGGGGAGCTGTTTTAGGAAATTGTAAGACTGCCATACAAAATTGAAAAAGGAGGTATTGGGGCGAATCTAGGCAAAAGATAAGGATGAATTTGAAAAATGGAGGAGTTGAAAGGAAATGTTGTTGAAAAAGGGAGCTATATTGTCGCTTGTTAAATGGAAGAGCGATGGACAAAGAGAAAAAACGAGCACGAGATTTTTCGAAAAAGATTTATGTGTTAGGAAATCCGTGCGTCCAAAGGTAACTGGCGGTGCAGGGCCTGTAAAAAGGATGACTGCGGCTGTCCTCTCTCTGGCTATCCTCTTTGGCTCAGGAGTAGCCACACATCCCGCATCGGCAAAATTTATGCCGGAAGCCGCTAACATCGCCAGGCAGTCGGCGGTAGAAGGCATCGTTATGCTGAAAAATGAAGATAATGTGCTGCCGATAAAGGCGGGCGCGCCGATCTCTGTTTTTGGCCGGTGCCAGGTGGATACCTTCACCTGTGGGTATGGTTCCGGTTCGGCGCCGAAAGCGCCGTATACCAGAGTCAGCATCCTTGATGGAATCGAGAAAAATCCGACAATCCAGTATAACAAGGAGCTGGCCGCGATATACGAAAAGTGGTGCGAGGAAAATCCAGCCTCCGGTGGCAGTTGGGGAAACTGGCCGTATTACCATCCCGAAATGCCTGTGACCGACGCTTTGATTGCGCAAGCCCGTGAAAAATCTGCCACAGCCGTGGTTGTCATCGGCCGCGCGGCCGGAGAGGATCGCGAATGTAAGCTTGAAGCGGGCAGTTATTACCTGACACAGGCGGAGAAAGATCTGCTTGCCAAGGTCAACGCCAAATTTGAAGACGTGGTCATTTTGCTGAACGTGGGCAATATTATGGATATGGCTTGGCTGGACGACTACACGAATATTAAGAGCGTGATGTACGTCTGGCAGGGCGGTTTGGATACCGGCAACGCTGTGGCCGACGTCCTCTCCGGAGATATCAGCCCTTCGGGAAAACTTTCTTCAACCATTGCCAAGACGTATAACGACTATCCTTCTTCCAAAAATTTCGGCGGAAGAGCCTTTAACAATTATGTGGAAGATGTCTATGTGGGATACCGCTATTTTGAGAGCTTTGCAAAAGACAGGGTCGCTTATCCCTTTGGCTTTGGATTAAGCTACACCGACTTCCAGATCGAACCCTCTGTAACGTACGACAGCAAGGACATCACCGTGACCGCGAAGGTCACGAACACCGGCAGTACGTACAGCGGCAAAGAAGTCGTTCAGGTTTACTATGCCGCGCCCCAGGGCGTGTTGGGCAAGCCTGCCCGCGCACTGGCCGGATATGCCAAAACCAATGAGATCGCCCCGGGCGAATCCCAGACGGTGACGGTTTCCTTCCCAATTGACAACATGGCTTCATATGACGACTCTGGCAAAAGCGGTCACAAGTCCGCTTGGGTGCTGGAAGCCGGGGATTACGGAATCTATGTGGGCAATTCTGTGCGTGCTGCGGAAAAGGCCGGCGATTATACGCTTCCGGAGCTGAAGGTTGTGGAACAGCTGGAAGAGGCCAGCGCCGCGGAACAGAGCTTCCAGCGGATGGTCAACGATGGAAGCGGAACGCCAAAGTACGAGGATGTTCCGTTGGCAGAAAACAATCTGGCGGAACGCGTGTTGGCAGACCTCCCCGAGGCGGTCGCGCTGACGGGTGATCAGGGCATCAAGTTGATTGACGTTTATAACGGGACAAAAACGATGGATGAATTCATCGCCCAGTTGACGCCTGTCGAACTGGAGGCGATCCTGCGCGGCGATTATAACAAGGGCAGCCAATTGGCTATCCGAAAGACCGCCGCTTCCGTTTTTGGCGGTACCATCCAGTCCCTGCGCGACAAAGGGATCCCCCCTATCTCCACGCATGACGGCCCCTCCGGCCCTCATTACGAACATTCTGCAACCAACCTTCCGATTGGCACCATGCTGGCCTGCACCTGGAACGACCCACTGGTGGAAAAGCTCTATCATCTGGTCGGATTAGAGATGGCGGACAGCGAAGCCGATGCGCTGCTCGCCCCCGGTATGAACATCCACCGCGACCCGCTGTGCGGCCGCAACTTTGAATATTTTTCCGAAGATCCTCTGCTCACCGGGCAGATGGGCGCCGATGCGACGATCGGCCTGCAAAATGCCGGCGTTTCATCTACGCCAAAGCATTTTGCCTTAAACAACCAGGAGGTAAACCGGCGTTCCAACGATTCCCGCTGTTCCGAGCGGGCGCAGAGGGAGATATACCTCCGCAGTTTTGAAATCTGTGTAAAGAGCTCCAAGCCCTACAATCTGATGGCCAGTTACAATTTGATTAACGGCGAGTGGAGCCATTACAACTATGACATGGCCACCACCATCCTGCGCAAGGATTGGGGCTTTGAAGGCGTATTGATGACCGACTGGTGGCTGCAGCGGGGCAAATCCGACCTGCTGGGCGGTGTGGAGGATAACGCCTACCGTATCCGTGCCCAGGTCGACGTGAATATGCCGGGCGAAGGACCGAACGGCAGCGGTGCCAACGACCAATCGCTGCTGACCTCTTATAACAAATGGGTCGAAGCGGGAAGCCCCGCTGGTACCCTGAACGCCGGCATTACTCTGGGAGAAATGCAGCGCAGCGCGCGCAATGTGCTCAACTATGTCATGGAGTCCCGCGTTTTCCGTGCCATGCACGATCTGCCCAACACGTATCAGCCCGGCGAGCCTTGGTTTACCGTTAACGGCGTCCGCGAGGAAGTCAAACCAACGTTGGAAACCATCAAGGTGGAGGGCATGGACTTCCTCTTTAATCCTGCCACCACGCTTTACGAGGTGTTCTGGCGTGATATGAGCAAACCGTTCCCGAAGGTAAGCGCTACGGCGGACGGCGGCACGGTTACGGTCATCCAGGCTACGGCGGATGTCCCGGCTGCAACGATCACCGTCAACAAGGACGGCGGAAAAAATACCTACCGCCTGATCTTTACCGACAAGGCCGGATTGAATCCTGTTACGGCCAACCCCGCATATGCGACGGTCACGGGAATTCAAGTGGATGGAAAGTATCTTGCGGAGTTCTACCCCACCGTCTATACCTATCAGGTTAGGGGGACGTTCGAAACAGCCGAAGTCCATGTGGACGTCGCAGAGGGTGTGGATTGCGAACTCCTCCGAAAGGAAGAGGACAACCAGATCATCGTCCGCGCTGAAACGGACGACCAGGCAAGGGAATACATTCTCCAGTTTGCTGCAACGGGCTTGAATGCGCCGCAGGCAGATAGCTTTGATGTTGACGGGCTCAACAGGGATATCTGGCAGGTCATCGGAGAGACCGATCAGATGTCCGTACAGGATGGCGTTTTGTTCATTCGGACCGAGGGCGGCGAATGGTACGGCACCGGTACCGGCAAAAACAATATGAAAAATGTGCTGTATCAGACGGTTGGACAGGACTGGACTGCTACTGTGAAACTGGCAATCCCAGCACCCGCGAACTTGAAGGGCAAGGATACCAACCAGTTTGGTATTGCGGTCTTTGAAAATCCGGATAACTACGCCGATATGAACTATTGCACCGCGAGCTGGGCGGGCAGCGGGCACTTCCTCCAGGTGCGGCAGGAAACCAACGGGGTATGTAATGATAAAGTTTCCACCCAGCAGGAGGATTGGAAAGCTTCTAAGGAACTTCCCACAACCGAAAAATGGGCTGGAAAAGACGTTGTAAACGTTTGGATGCGAGTGCGGAAGGAAGGCACCCAGTATACTTTCAGCATCCAGACCGAGGATATGAAAGCACAGGATGCGGACGCCTTTGCAACGCTTGGCATAGTAAATGCCAATTATGCGGAACCCAAGATCGGTTTGTACGCATCCAGGGGAAATGGCAACGCCACTACATCCACCGTCGTATTTGACGACTTTACGGTGGATGTGCAAAAAGGGCCGCAGAGCGATCATTTTGACGATGGACAAGTCGCTGCATACTGGAGCTTCCTGAATCGTAACGACAGCACCCTCAGCGAAGCCGAAGGCGCTTTGTCGATTCAGACCGAAGGCGGCGAATGGTACGGCACGGGTTCGAATAAAAACAATATGAAAAATGTGCTGTATCAAAATGCAAAAGGAAACTGGACCGCCACGGTGGAAATGGTGATTCCAAAACCCGCAGAACTGAAGGGCAAGGATACCAACCAGTTTGGCGTTGTCGCCTTTAGTGATCCGGATAACTACGTGGACATGAATTATTGTACTGCGAGTTGGGCCAGCGACGGACAGCTCCTCCAGGTACGGCAGGAGATCAAAGGGGTATGTAACGACAAAATCTCCGGTCAGCAGGCAGATTGGAATGCTGCCAAAGGACTTCCCACAAAAGAGAAGTGGGCCGAAAAAGACGCGGTAACCGTTTGGATGCGGGTACAAAAAGAGGTCGATCAGTATACCTTCAGCATCCAGACCGAGGCTATGAAAGCACAGGATGCAGATGCTTTTACAACGCTTGGCGTGGTAACTGCAAATTATGCGGAACCAAAGTTTGGTATCTATGCTTCTAAAGGCAATGGTAACACGACAACCTCAACCGTAAAAATAAACGACGTTACATTTACGGATTATGAAGATGTGCCGGAACCGGAGCCGGAGACCCCTGACCCTGTAGCGATTTCTTCGGACAAGATGAGCCGTGTGATGGCTGTGGACGACGCATTGTTCCTGACTTCCAAACTGAAGCCGGAGGCGACGCAGGACCCCACAACGCCGAAGGGATATCATCTGGCATATGGCACTGATACAAGTGATTATGCGATCTACGCCATTCAGGTGGAAAAAGCCGGCTATTACGACATGAGTACCCGTGTTTCCAGCGGAATCTCGAATGAGTTGGCACAGTTGAACCACACGGTGGAAATGGACGGCCAGGCTATTGCGGAATTCAGCCACAGAACGACCGGCGGTTGGCAAAAGTTTATCGATACGCAGGCACAGCGGGTCTATCTCCCTGCCGGGCGCCATACTCTGCGTTTCTGCTATGAAGCCCAGATCAACTTCAATTACATCACCTTTGCTCCCGTTTCGGGCTACCATGTCACAGTTGATGGCGATATGCAGCATGGCATGATAACGGCAAATCCGAGCGATGCACCCGAAGGGACAAAGATTTCTCTGACAGTCGTGCCGGAGAAAGGATACCGGTTGGCTGAGGGAAGCCTGAAGGCGTATAAGACCGGAGATGCCGGAACGACGGTGGCGATTGCGGACAACGCTTTCCAGATGCCTTCCTATGACGTTACGGTAACGGCGGTATTTGTGAAGATCGAGTCAGAGCCCCAGACGTTGTCTGTGACCTATAACGGGAAGGATGTGGCTCTGCTGGTAGATGGCGAGCCGCAGAAGTTGGCCGACCTGATCGGAAAATATGTGGTAAAGGATGTTGAACCCGGAACAAAAACAGAGTTGACCTTTGTGCCGCGTGCACAGGGCAGGCAGTTCCGTTCGGTGATCATCGGAACGGCACAGCCGGAGTTGATCGAAGGCGATGCATATACTTACACAGTCACGATGGGGGATCAGGAGATTGACCTGAACTTCGTATTCGAAGTGACGGACAAGGCCATCTTGGAGCAGACCTATGCATATGCAGCAGGTTATGTGGAGGACGGCACAGTCGACAAACTCGTGTCCAGTGTTAAGAAAGCCTTCATGAAAGCTTTCGAGGAAGCAGAAACCGTATTGGACGATGCGGCCGCAACGCAGGAACAGATCGACGAGGCATGGTCGAACCTGATGGACGTTCTGCACTATCTGGACTTCCAGCCGGGTGATAAAACTGCGTTGGAAAACCTGTATGACCTTTTGAAGAACCTTTCCGAAGACGATTTTACCAGCACAAGTTGGGCGCTGTTTGAAGAGATGAGCAGCGCGGCGGAAGCTGTATTGATGGACAAGGAAGCGTTGGAGGGAGATATCACCAACGCGTACAATAACTTGTTGGATGCGTGCGATAAGCTGGTGCGCGTGGCGGATCGTTCCGAGCTGGACGCGGTGATCGCAAGAGCAGAACTGGTTGCAGCAGATATCGCAGAAGGCAAGTACATGGAGGACGGCCAGGCAGCTTTCCAGACGGCGCTGGACGAAGCAAAAGCAATCGATCAGGACGCTTCTCAGAAGGACGTCAACGCGGCGGCGGATAAGCTGTTACAAGCGATGGCCGATCTGCGAAAGCTCCCGAGCAGGAACGAACTGAAGGCCTATATCGAAAAGATAGAGCAGCTTGATCTGAGCGGCTACACGGATCGCAGCGTGGCGAACCTGAACGCTGCTTTAAGTGTGGCGAAGGCCGTTGCAGCGGACGAGAACGCAGACTCCAGTACTCTGGCAAAAGCATTCAACACGCTGAAGGATGCGGAGAATGGTCTGGAAGCAGTAGAAAAGCCTGCCCCCACGCCTAAACCGGATACGAATACCAATAAGGGCAGCAAAAAGAGCAGCAGTTCCATAAGCAAGGGGAACCTCTACGGCGCGTCAGGAATCGTGGCGGCCAATCCGCTGGTTGACGCGGCGCAAAATATTTCGAGCCGGAAGGTGTTTGTGGTCAGCGATACGACCGTCGGATTCACACTCAAGCGCGGCCAGGCATATTGCTTTAAGATGACGGTGGTCAATGGCGATGTAATGCCCGACTTCACCGCCGGAAACAGCAATGTGCTCAAGACGCAGTTCGTGGAAAAAGTTGGCAACGACTATTATTACAGAGTCTATGCGGTGGGTGCACCGGGCCAGAGTGCCGGTGTTTATACTACATTGCCAGGCCAAAGCGCACAGAGGCACTGTGTTGTGACGGTTCAATAAACGCGTTTATAGAGCAACCAAGGGAAATCGCGATGTGTTTTAGGTTCGTGTGAAAAGGCGGCAGCCATATGGCTTTGGCGAATGCCTTTCATATGTTGGGCAGTTGAGAACCATAAGAATGCTTTTTATGCAGAGAGAAGGCCCCGGACAATGTCCGGGGCCTTCTCTCCACTTTTCCAAAGATTTTGCCTCGGACAAGAGACAGATTCGCAACGTATTTATTAAAAAGAAATTGTTTCGAGACCTTTTTCAATAAGCGATATGAAAGAGAATCCTTTCAATAGAACAATCCTGAGCGAATTGGTAAAGGTTTTAGATATGAAAAAATATAAAGAAATTACCAGAAATTCAGAAAAAAGTACTATGATTTTTCAATAAGGTTTGTTACAATATATAAAAAGAAAGCAGATTGGTAGTAATAAATATCGGATTTTTGGTTTCTCAAGATTGTACGGCTGCTTTTTCATTTGTAAATGAGGATCGCCGAATGTGTGGACAACCCGGCAGCTTTCCAGCAGAGGGGAAGGCAAAAGGGGCGAAGCGTGTTGGGCGGTTCTTGTTGAATAAATTAAAAGATGGGGAGAGATGTGCATGAAATCGAAGAAGCTTGTTTCCCTGCTTCTCGCGGCGATCATGACCATCAGCGTGGGCATTCAGCCCGCATTTGCTGAGGGCAACGCCAAAGGGGACCCGTGGAACAGCAACGCGCAGTGGCCGCAGCTTACGCGCGCCGCTTCTGCAATGAAACCTGAAGACCAAAAGTTCACCCACCAGGAGTGGTCGGGCAAAACCTACACCGGGCTGGACGGTACCCAAGTGCGCGCCTGCGACGTGGTAGGAATTAACCGGGAGCCGGCGGCGACGTCCACCGTTCCCTATGAATCCGTAGAAAAGGCCGTCACCGGCGCTGTGGATTATGCGAAGGATCAGTCTGCATATGTCCAGATGCTCTCCGGTTCCGGCGAAAAGGACTGGCAGCTTGTTGTTGTCTCCAATCCGGAGAAAGGCCAGAAATATCTGGACGACGGCTTTATGAATCCCAGCTATGAAGTAACGGCTGAGGATGGCTGGCATGACGTGGAAGTCCCGCGCAGCTGGACCCGCTACGAGGATTGCGGCGATTGGGATTATTCCATCTATACGAACACGCAGATGCCGTGGCAGGGCGAGAATGTTTCCGTCCCGGCTGCGCCTGTCAAGTACAACCCGGTGGGCTTCTACCGCAAGGAATTCACTGTGGATGATTCCCTGATGCAGGAAAATGGCCGTGTATTGATTTCCCTGCAGGGCGTGGAATCCGCTTATTATCTGTATGTCAACGGCAAAGAGGTCGGCTACAGTGAGGACAGCTACCGGCCGCATGAGTTTGACATCACCGACTACCTGAACCCGAAGGGCCAGACCAATACCCTCGCGTTGAAGGTACATAAATTCTGCGACGGCACCTGGATGGAAGATCAGGACATGATCTACGACGGCGGTATCTTCCGCGACGTCTACCTCTACTCCACTCCGCTGGTGCATATCTCGGACTATCGTGTCATCACCGATCTGGATGAGACGTATACCAACGCAGATCTGCAGCTGAGCCCCGTGGTGACGAACTATGCGACGCAGGACGTCTCCAATTTCGCCATCGACGTTAAGTTGTTTGACGCGGACGGCGTCGATGTGTTTGAAAACGACCCGATGAACATCGATCTCGGCGCCATCGCGGCTGGCGAATCCGCAACGAAGGATGTCAGCAAGCTGGTCAAGAGCCCGAAGCTCTGGAGCGCGGAGGACCCGAACCTCTATACGTTGATCCTCAACCTCTATGACAAGAAGTCCGGCAAGCTGTTTGAGAGTATCTCCCAGCAGCTCGGCTTCCGTGAGATCGAATTTACCCGCACGGAAGTGGATGGAAACTACAACCGCATTACGAAGGAGTACCAGCCGGTTACAATCAACGGTCAGCCGCTCCGCTTCCGCGGAACAAACCGCCATGACACTGATCCGTTTGGCGGTAAATATGTCCCGCACGAGACCTATGAGGAAGACGTCAAGCTGATGAAGGAATGGAACCTCAATGCGGTCCGTACTTCTCACTATTCGAACGACGAATACCTCTATTACCTCTGCGACAAGTACGGCCTCTACATGATGGGCGAGACAAACGCGGAATGCCACGCCATCATGGGCCAGAATGACAATATCAACAATTACCTGAGCAACATCCTGTTCGACCGTGAGAACAGCTCCTTCCAGACGCTGAAAAATCAGACGGCGGTTGTCGCCTGGTCCATCGGCAACGAGATGAGCTATGACCGCCACGGCGGCAACAATATCTTCCCGCGCCTGGTATGGTTCCTGAAGGACCGCGATACCACCCGCCCGGTTCACGCAGAAGGCTTGAATCAGGATTGTGGCACCGACATGGGTAGCAACATGTATCCCGGCGTCAGCGGCATCGAAGGATATGCAGGCAAAGGCAAGATGCCCTATGTGATGTGCGAATATGACCACGCCATGGGCAATGCGGTCGGCAATATCAAGGAATACTGGGACGTAATCCGCAGATCCGATAATATGCTCGGCGGCTTCATTTGGGACTGGGTTGACCAGTCGCGCTATATCGATCTGGATACCCTGCCCAGCCAGAGCAGTATCACAGAGCTGAGCAAAAACGCGGCAGTGGCAACCAC
>DBFXIC010000505.1:0-5009 GCA_048455095.1 Anaeromassilibacillus sp. | reverse complement strand
ATCAGTTCACTGATGCGCATCGGCGTTCCGCATAAGCTCCCATAATCAGCAACAGAACTTTTTCCTCGGTTTCCGGCCGGTCCACCGCTGAAAACTGGATGACCGCTTTGTACTTGCCATACTGCTTCGTAAGCATACATTGGCTCATTGCAAATGTATTTTCCCGTTGTTCCATATTGTTTCTCCATTTCTGTCAGAAAACAAAACAGCTGCACGGGAACCCAATCCGTGCAGCTGTTTTATTATGACTTTATTCTGTTGCCATACGCTCTATAGCCCCTAAAATCAAACTTGCTTTAGACGCCGGATGAGCACAAACTCCTGAGCCGCTTGTGTGCTGTTCAGCGCGTCCAGTTCTTCATGCACTTCACCGAATTCTCTCTCCAGCTTTTCGTACAGCATTTTATGTCCATCGGCAATTTGTCGAATCTCTTTTTCCACATGGCTTTCAATATATGCCTTCAATCTCTGCTCCGATGCTCCAATTTTGACATCCATCAAATCCGCGATTGCCTGCAAATCTTCTTTCGTCAGTGCCATAATGCAGCTCCTCCCT
This sequence comes from Anaeromassilibacillus sp., assembly GCA_048455095.1. Taxonomy (GTDB): domain Bacteria; phylum Bacillota; class Clostridia; order Oscillospirales; family Acutalibacteraceae; genus Anaeromassilibacillus. Next base: position 4,453 of record DBFXIC010000505.1, on the reverse strand, counting down.
CCTTCTCGATATTTAATATTATATCCTTTCACAGGAAAGAATTCAATGGTGCGGCATCCAAATTTCACATCAACCTCATCTTCCGGCAGCCTAGCCGTACAGGTATAGAGGTACGGGTCATCCACTCCGTTCCACAGATGAACATTCTCCAGCAAGAACTCTGCCTCAGCCTTACTGTTCTCAACGCTAGCGGTCAGCATCTGGCCCGCGATGGAAAACTCCACCTGAGTAGCTTCGCCTTCCACCCATGCCTCAGCGGTGACACGGGCATTTTTGCCCTCCACCACTGGGGTAATCTTGACTCCACTGCTGCCCCAATAATCCAGAGCGAAGTGGGTAGCGGACACTGTGATGAGCTTCACGTCCCGGTAAATGCCACCGTAGAAAGTGAAATCCGCCTTTTGGGGATAGACACGATCATTCTTACTATTATCGACCTCTATGGTGATACGATTTTCACCCGGAAGAATCAAATCGGTGATATTGAATCGAAAAGCAGAGTAACCGCCGTTATGCATTCCCGCTTGTTTTCCATTTACGAACACAATACAACTTTGGCTTACTCCCTCAAATTCTAACCAAATCTGTTTTCCTTCATCCAAAAACGGGAACTGCAACACTTTTTCATAACGGCAGACACCACGGTAATAGTCGTTTCCGCCATCTGTACCGTCTACAGCATTCCACGTATGGGGAATCTCTACTACTTCGGGCGCAGAACCCAGCTTTATGAAATTCCAGCCAGTAGAGAGTGTATCGATTTTTCGCATATTCAACCTCCGATTCATAAAGTCGGATAAGATACTTTTCCGTTCTTTATGTAACATCAATGTCAGGTGCTTTCTGCCATCAATTCGCCAGGCACTTTTTTCTTCAGTTGTTCCATCGACCAGATTCGGGACGGTTCTCGGATTGTACGAACAACCGCGGCATCCTTCCACAATCCGATTTCCCCATCAGCTGCCAACTTGAACAGCTCCCCATTGATTTCCCCGCCATATTCGCTTGCCAAATATGCAAGAAAAGGCACCATTCCCTCCGCCGTATATTTCATAGCCGGCGGAATATTCGCTTCCAGGACTTCTTTTGGAATTCCTCTGGTTCTGTAATTGGCCGCCTGGTTATACCATGCACGGGTTCTCGCCAGAGGAGTATACGCATTGACGGTTACCCCGGTACCCTCCAGTTCTTTTGCCACCGATTTTGCAAGCGCTACCACGCCGGCATTGGCCGCACTGTATGCCGAGAGCCCGCGCAGGCCCACAAAGGCATCGGAAGACGAGAGGAGGATTCTGCCGAATTTTTGTTCTTTCATAAGCGGCAGTGCATGGTGCATCAAATTGAATGCACCTTTTAGCTTGGATGTGATGCACACATCCCACATGGCTTCTTCCATGTTCAGGAAATTCCCTTCCCAGTTTGAGGAAGCATTGTGTACCACGATATCCACTCGTCCAAAGGTATTCCGTGCAAAACGAATCAGTTCTCCCGCCGTGTCAAAACTGCTCACATCACCAAAAAAAGGCGCCGCTTCCCCTCCTTTTTCACAGATTTCCCGGGCGGTTGTCTGCGCATCGCCCTGCATTTTTGCCAGTTCCTTCTGTTCGTCCTCGTCAAAGGCGATGGAAGTTTTCTCAAAGGCATGGATGGAAGATCCGGGTTTCCGGTTATTGGTCACAACCTTACAGCCTTGTGCGGCAAAGCAAAGTGCAATATCCCGCCCGATGCCCTGGCCCGATCCGGTGATGACAGCCACTTTGTTCTTCAGAAATTCATTCAATGTTTTTTCCTCCTTCAAACATCTCACAACGCATTCTCTGTCCGGTTCATCTGTACCACCGCGTTCTCCATATACTCACGGTAGTCCGGCGACATGGCCGCCAACTGGGAGAGCGTTTTATCACGCAGATAATTCATCATCGGGTTTTCCTTCATACCCGGAACTGCATTGCAGAATGTCTCCCAGGCCTTCTCATCGGCTTCGATCTCGGCAACCGTACTGCTCATAGAAAATCGGCTTAGGAAAATTTCGGCGCGCAAGGCGTAGTCATAGTCGTATTCTCCCGACCCCACATACTCCTTCTCCCGGCCGGGCAGCTGCAGTTCCGCAGTGGTATTGGCAGGAATAACGACGCGAGCCTTCATCCGCCCGTCTGCATATTGTATTGAGCAGGCGATTTTGCCGTAGGGCGATTCCAGCGCCGCGTCAACCTGCGGCATCGTTTTGGTCAGCAGCGGGTGAATCAAAATCTTTTTATATCCGGGCGCAAGAGGGCGAATTCCTCCAATTTTCCGATACATCCAGTCACCGATCGAACCGAAACTGTAATGGTTCAGGGAGTTCATCCCCGACTGGTCAAAGCTTCCGTCCGGCAAAATCGAATTCCACCGCTCCCAGATGGTAGTCGCACCGCGATTTACAGCGTACAGCCAGCCGGGGTAATCTTCCGTCAGCAGAACATCACTTGCCAGAGCGTGGCGTCCATGGTCGGAGAGTGCATGACAGAGAAAGGCCGTTCCCACAAATCCGGTTGTCAGATGTCCCTTGTGTGCTGCCAGATTGTCTTCCAGAATCTGCGTCACACGGGGGATGTCCTTTTCCTTCAGAAGGTCAAAATACAGCAAAAGTGCACATGCGGTCTGGGTTTCGCTCACCAGCCGTCCGGTGGCCGTCACATATTCCGCCTGCAGAGAATGAACGATATTTTCCAGCAGTTCTCCGTAAAACTGCGCGTCCTCCTGTTTTTCGAGAATACACGCCGCGTCCCGCAGGATGCGTGTGGACACTGCATAATAAACATTTGCCACAAGGTTTTTATCGGTTGCTCCCGACATCAGATGCAGGCTTTCGTCGCTGTCCAGGCTGAGCCAGTCGCCCCGCTGGAATCCGTCCATCCACAGCCCGTTTTCCGACGTCTGTCTGCGGATATATTCCACCCAGAGTTTCATATTGTCATATTGTTCTTTCAGAATACGGACATCCCCGTAATTCTGAAACACACACCAAGGGATCACGGTAACGCAATCGCTCCACACCGACGTCCCCACCGTCCGGGAGACAATGTTGGGCACTATCTGCGGCACACCGGTTTCTTCCGTCGACTCCGCATCTACATCCCGCATCCATTTTTCCCAAAAACGAGCCGAATGGAAGTTAAAGCATCCCGTAGCTGCAAAAATCTGTGCGTCACCTGTCCAACCGAGACGTTCGTCCCGTTGGGGACAATCGGTGGGAATGTCAAAATAGTTGCTGCGCTGTCCCCATTCAATATTGCTTTGCAAACGGTTGATTTTCTCATTGCTGCACCGGAAGAAACCGATTTGCTTCATGTCCGTGTGCATTGCACAGGCTGTAAAGCGTGTGATCTCCACATTTGCGTCCACTCCCTCCAGCCGGATATAGCGGAATCCATGGTATGTAAAATGGGGCATAACCACACGATCTACCTGCTGCGGTCCGTAGCGGTATAGATCTGTGCTCACCGCGCTGCGGTAGTTTTCTGTATAAAAGTTCCCATCACGATCCAGTGCTTCTGCGTGGGTGATTTTCAGTTCCCCGCTTTTGGTTGCAGGCAGACACACTTCCACCAGACCGGCCATGTTCTGGCCGAAATCCAGCACAATCTCCCCCTTTGGCGTAATGAGCTTCCGCACAGCGGAAATTCTCTTGGTAACCCGAACCGGCTCCGCCTGCTGTGCTACAATTTTACCAGCCGGCGGCGTCTGCAATACACACGCCTGTGTTTCCTGCTGTGGCGCTACGGTATAATCCTGTGTTTCTCCGAAATAGATTTCGGAACTCACTATTTCCCCAGTTGTTACTTTCCAGTGTTCGTCCGTAACGAGCCGCTGTGCCGTGTGGTCCTCATATTCAAACAGCAAGGATGCGCGGACTGCGAGCTGGTCACCGTAAAAAGCATTCTGTCCTTCGCAGTTCAGGTATCCTCTGTACCAGCCGTTTCCCACACAGATTTCCACCCGATTGATTCCGGGATGAAAAAGGTCAGTGGCGTCGTAGGTCTGATACTGCAGCCGGCGGCGGTAGGAGGTCCAGCCTGGCGTCATGAAGTCAATGCCGAGTTTTCTTCCGTTTACCGACACTTCATAGACACCGCAGGCTGTGGCATAAAGTCTGACCCGCCGCAGTGATTTTTGCTCCAGACAAATATCTCGCACAAAAACGGGCAGCGCTTTGGGTTCTTTGGGATAGGTAATCCATTTCGCCTCCCACTCCATATCTGTATGAAGTAAACCAGTTTCAAATTTTGCTGTTGCCTGTGCCTGCTGCGCCTGGCTGCTCCATACGGTTACTTCTGCCTCGTATGCAGTTTCCGCTTCCAGCGGTTGGCCATCGTATTCAATCAAAACAGATGCGTCGCTCTGCCGTACCCCGGTATCCCAGACAACTTTTCCGTCCTTCTCTCTGGTAACGACAAGCCGGTAGGCCGACTGC
>DBFXIC010000504.1:0-3977 GCA_048455095.1 Anaeromassilibacillus sp. | reverse complement strand
GACTTGCTTTCTGCGCAAAGGTGCGCTTATAAACTTTACCGTGGTGCCGCTTTCCCAAGCAATCTAAATGACTATCTAGAAGATTTTAAATTTGATAATGATTCCTATTGACTTTCGGGGTATGTTTGATTATACTGTAGTTGGTTTCCTCCCAGAAAAGGCCAATTTCTGGATTGGAAACTTGTAGCTGCATAAATTTTGGTGCAGCGCAAACGATAATATCATTTAAAATTGAAATCCATTAAAAAGGAGTCTTGTACCATGAAAAAATATGTCTGTACTGCTTGCGGTTACGTATATGATCCTGCTGTTGGCGATCCTGATAGCGGCATTCAGCCTGGAACTGCATTTGAAGATATTCCGGACGATTGGGTATGCCCGCTCTGTGGCTTGGGTAAGGACATGTTTGAACCCCAAGAGTAATTAGTACTACACTGGCCGGTTGCCTATCCATCTAAAATTTGTTAGAAAGACAAGGGCTCTTCGAAAAATCGTGCAGGGACATTGGCGCCCCCTCTGATTTTCGGAGAGCTTTCGTATTTTCCACTGATGGATAGATTTTTGTATTATACAGATTCTATTACCCTCAATACCAGTAAGATAAAAAAGTAATGCGTCCATGCCATTTTTCGGCACGGACGCATTTTTTATCGTTTTCATGTGTCTAATTGTCTTTTCTCGCCTTCTTTCTGAACTTACGGGCCAAATTTATACGTTGGCCTGGCCGCTTTCAAAAAGGTTGTTGATCTCAGGGGCATCCACCTGCGTAGATACCAACAGATCTCCATTTTCATCCCGCAGATATACGCGGTTTTTCTGCAGCCATATCTTGATTTTCTGTGCGTCCTCACCCTCCTTCGGCTGGAAACGCACCTCATAGTCTGCATTTGCAGGCAGGAAGGGGGGTTCTTTTGCCGGACGCGCCGAGCCGAGCATTTCGTCCAGAACATCCAGTGGGCCTTCGGCGGTCAGCGTCGTCAGAGGGGCTGCCGCTCCACCGCGGTATACCACTGCAGAGGGCTCCTGTTTTCCACATCCGCACAATACCGCTACGCAGAGCAGCGTTATAAAAGCCATCGCCATCCATTTTTTCATCTGTCGCCGTCCCCGCCGCTCATTTGCCCGGGGCGTTCCTCCCTTCGATGTTTAATTTTGCCGTTCGCGGGCATTCCAAAACCGCCAAGCTTTGCGCCCGCACCGTGTGTTTTCATGCACACTGTGGCCTCTATTCATAATACACATGATACACGGCGTTTCTTTCAAAAAACCGAAAAAATTTCTTACAAAATTCTGTCAGCTGTTTTCATCAAGCCAGCCTTGCTTTTCCAGGAACTGCTCGGTACGGGAATCCTGTAAAACACGCAGATTATATAAGTTCGACGGAACGCGGATCTTCCCCTTGTATTCCCCGACCAGCGCCTTTAACTTGCCGTCTTCAGCCGGTTGAAACAGCCCGTTCTCTCCGCAAACCAGGAACATCTCGACGTTGTCTTCACGGTATTCATCATGGCCGGTGACATCCATCTCCAGCGTGTCCTGACGCAGAGCAGCCAGAAGTTCTTCCTTCTGTTCGCCGTTCAGGCGGTAGGTTTTCGAAGTAGTTCCCTCTTCTTTGTCGTAGTTCTGTACCTCTACTTGGCTGATCTCCTCCGGTTCCAAATAGAACAAAAGATTCCCGCTCGTCTTGTACTCCTCAGAGTTGACAATCTCCCGGCTTAGCACCTGAAGCTCCTCGGAAGGATCCCTATAATTGGATTCGTTGTACATGCTGTATTCCCTGTGGAAAACACTTCCGTTCTTCAAATTGTATGTGATGTTGTAATGGACGTTCCCCGACCTGCTCATCCGGTAAGGGTATCCGGCCTCCCTCTGGAAATCAATCACCGCCCGATGGAACGACAGAACCTTCTTCAGCTCCTCCGGCTGCCGGATTGTCGGACTAAGCGTAGCTAAATTCTCATATCGCTCCCCCTGAATGACGAAGCTGTCGGAACCAAATTCCTGATAATATGTGTAATTTTCAAAGGAAACGCTTTCAATCTCGTCAAGTTGTGGCATACGATCCACATATCCAAAAGCACCCGTGCAGACCACGCCATAAAATACAATGAATGCGCCCAAGAATACCGCATATCCGGCAAAGCTCCGCAACATGCGCGAGAAACCGCGGGAATAGATGGCCTCCACGACAATATGCGCCGCGAGGGAACCAAGCAGCATGCCGATCAGGAAATTGACCGTACTAGAGTAATACCAGAACAGAATAAAGCCAAGTGCAAAACCGCCTACCGCTGTAATCAGGAAACGAATCAACCCTTTGGGAATCTGGAAAGCAAAGGTGTTTTCCGCGGACTCACTTTTACGCCTTCTATATAAATAGACGCACAGGACGGCCAAAAAGACGGAAAAAATCGCCCACCACACAAAAAAAGATGCAGCATCCGGTGATCGGATGATTTCCGGCGCCAAGAAAAATGCAGTAAAGGGGGATAATGCGGCGATCAAAGTCACATTGACATCGACTGACATGCTGAATCCCGGCAGCAGACAGCTGATCAGGTAAAAGCTGGAATACACTAAAATCGGGTACGCGATATTGACGCCGATCACCGAGAGGACCATGTCGAGCGTAGTGCCTGTGCAAACCGCCATCAGCGTGCAGAACAGGAACGCGGCAGTCAATACCAACAGCAGGCCGAGTATCTTCACAAACAGGTCGGCAATTTGCGTGCCCTTATCTTGAATATCGAAGCACAGGGCGATGACCGCCGCCACGCCCGTGTTCAGCAGCAACGGCACAAAGAGCGCGGTCAAGCCGGCAAGGATGCGGCCGGTCAGCATGGCCGAGCGGCGAACCGGCAGTGCGTGGAAAAGATCCACACTTCGCTTTTGATGTATGTAACGGAACAGCTGTACCGCAAAAAGAATTGTAAACAGCGCACAAACCGGCACAGCCAGCATAGGCACACTGATCCTAACCGCGTCCTCAAAGACACTCGCGTACTGCGACGCAATGGAATACGCATTGAGCGTCATTTCATCCATACGAATATTGGCATTCGCCAGTGCAAACAGCAGCACTGCCGGAAGCGCCAGAAACAAAAGCGCCGTCATCAGTGCCATCATACCGCGGCTTCTCTTCAGAGACCAGACATACGTCTCCCGCAGTTCTTTTCCCCATTTAATTGAGGATGTTTTCGATGTCATAACCCGCCACCTCCATTTCACTGATAAATACTTCTTCCAGTGTCAGAGGAAGGACCTCCGCAAACACCGGATGCAGGGCGTTGATACGCTCCATAATTTCTCCTTTTGCACCGCGGACCACAAGACTCATCAGAGAACCGCGGATCTCCGTTTTCAGGATATCCAGTCCCTGCAGCGCCGTGGGCTCCGGCAGGGGCTGAAACACCGCCTGCACCTTGTTGATGCCGAGTTTCAGTTCATCCAGCTCGCGCTCAAACAATACGCCGCCCTTGTGGAACAGGCCTACATGGTCACAAAAATCCTCTAACTCGCGCAGATTATGGGAGGCGATTACGACCGTCATGCCGCGGTCGGCAACCTCGCTGCCAACGATGCGCTTTAAAAGCTGGCGCATCACCGGGTCCAGTCCGTCGAAAATCTCATCCATCAGCAATAAGTCCGGCTGAGAGGAAATCGCACAGATCAATGCAACCTGCCGCTGCATGCCCTTTGACATATTGCTAATCCTGGCCTTCCTGTTGAGTGGAAACATGGCGCAACAGGCTTCATAGCGTTCCGCACTCCAATTCGGGTACAGCCTGCTATAAAACGCAGCCATGTCATCCATGGTCGCTTGGGGAATAAAATACGGATAATCTGGAATAAAGAAAATACGGGCTTTTACCGATGTGTTTTCAAATGGAGTCACGCCGTCCAGTGTGACGCTGCCACCGTCCGGCTGATAGATGCCCGCAAGTGTGCGCAAAAAAGTCGATTTTCCCGCGCCGTTG
>DBFXIC010000503.1:0-11112 GCA_048455095.1 Anaeromassilibacillus sp. | reverse complement strand
GATAATACTCTTGAAAAAATTGTCTGTCAATATTATTTTTTATTTATTTTGCATATATTGCAAAGGGCTCCTGCATTTTTATTTTGGAAATCTTGCGAGATTTCGCAATATTTTCCTAAATTTTCCTATTTTATGAAAGATTGTGATCTGTATCTTTCTCCGATTTATGGATTTAACAATTCACCTTGTTAAAATTTGTATAAAACCACCAGTCTCACAATATTCCTGCGCAAAAGAACTTATAAAATATCCCCTTGGGGCGTTCGCCCCAAGGGGATACCTCTATTCATTTATCAAAGGAACTTCCGCACGTTGTCCCGTAGGGGAGGATTATCCTACGTTGACCACGCACTGCAGAACTGGAGCCTCGCCGGGCATCTGGGTATAGACGCCGGTGGATGCGCCCGGAGCGCCCACTGCATAGACACGGAAATAATAATCGTTGCCGATCTTCGCCACGTACTGGGTCTTGAGCACGCTGCCGTTGCCGACCGTGAAGCTCGGAACCGCCGTGCTGCCGTTGACAACCGTCATCTTGAAGCAATACGCATTGCCGACCTTCAAAGTGAACGGAGCCGTTGTATCCGAAATCACGGACTTGGCCGCTGCAACAACCGCCGGAGCGGATGCGCCCACAACTGCGATGCCTCCGCCCGCATAGCTGCCGCCCTTGCCGGAAGAACCGCTGCCCTTCTTATTGGAAGAGCCGGAAGAACTGTTCGCCGCATCCTTGACCGCCGTCCGCAGTTCTTTCTCAATCGCGTCCACTTCTTCCTGTGTCGCGCTGCCGCTCTCGATCAGCGCAATCGCCTGATCTCTGAGCGCCTGCACCGCCGCGTTCTTGTTGTTGGCTGTCTTGTCGATCAGTTCCTGAAGCTTGCTGGTATCCGGGATCAGGCGAATCTCTGCCATTGCGGAGGCCAGTTCCACGATCATCGCAGTGATGTCTTCCTGTGCCGGTTCTTCGGTACGGAGCAGGGCCTTTGCGTCCGCCAGAACTTCTGTAAAAGCGGTCCAGGCTTCGTCCTGGTAATAGTCGTCCGCCTCATAGGTGTCTGCTGTGTCGACCAGCAGTTGGAGCTGATCCAGCGGGGTGATCGCTTCCAGGCTCTCCATAGCGTCAAGCAGGGCCTGCGTCATGTCGTCGATCTCTTCCTGTAGGGAATCCTGCGCGTCGAGCATCTTCTGCGCTTCGGCAAGGACCTCGGTCATCGCCGCCCAGGAAGCCTTGGTGTAATTCTCCGCGTCCAGCGCATTTGCCGTGTCGACCGCCTTCTGCAGGCCGCCCATGTTGCCATTTACAAACTGCAATGCCTGAACCGCGTTGAGGAGCAGATCCCACGCCTCGTCGATCTCTTCCTGCGTAGCGGTGGAGCTAGCAGAAATCTCTTCGCCGTTTGCAATCGCCTTGTCGAGCGCATCTTTTACGCCGGAAACAACATTGTCATATTCATCGCTGTCTTTTGCTTCCTTGGCAAGCGCCAAAATGGTGTTCAGACTGAGTTTGTTGACAACACTAAAGGCAAACGCCAGATCCTCTGCCTGATCGCCCATCGTGATCTGATAGGTGAACAGATTCTTTTCATAACCCTGGAGCGCCTCGCCGTTGAGGGAAACGCCGGTGATCTCTCTGCCCGGAATAAACGGAGCAAAGGAGAGAGTCAGCTCTTCGCCTGCGACAACTTTGCCCATATAAACGCCTGCCGCGTTTACCATCGCGTCTGCAAAACCGTTGACTTTCAGCGTAACCGCCGGGTCATAGGTAATGGTGAGCGTATTCGCTTTTGCCGGGGTGATTGCATCGTCCTCGTTGCCTTCGGTGGTGAATGCCTTCAGGCAGACGTTGGCGATTTCGTCCCACATGTCGCCGTCGAAGTCGCCCGCGACCTCGATGTTCACGCCGCTGGTGCCGGGCTTGATATTGCCAGTCCAGTCGCCCTGATTCTCAGAATTCGGGTCTACTCTCTTGGAATGCGCCGTGTAGTTCTCGCCAACTGTGGCCATATCGATCCACTTTTTGCCGCCGTCGAGGCTGATAAAGCTCTGATGGTTCTTGATGCCCGCATTTACACGGAAGTTATCCAGTGTGGCGTTCATCTCGCACGCGATTGGATACGCTCTGGCGAGCGGGTTCTTCAGCGTGACCACGACGGAATAGTTCTCACCCTTCTTGAGGTTGACCGCCTGGTCCAAATAGATGGTGTGATAGCCCGGATAGACTTCCGTGCCGGTCTGCGCCTTCTGATAGGCCTTGTCGCCGCTGGTCGGGTTGTAGCTGTTGCCGCCCGTGTACACCTGGATGGAGTACTGTGCATTTGCATCGGTGGTGTAGAAGGAAACGGCCTTCAACGTTTCGTCGCTCGTAGCCTTGAAGATGTTGGCCATCGGGACCGCCGTGCCCTTTTCTTCCGCACCCGCGGACATGGACCAACCGGTGCCGTCGTACTGATAGGTGTGGTCGAACTCATCGGGGTCGCCCACCTTATACTGGGAAACCTCGGTGATGGTGCCCTCGTCATAGGACATGTAGAAATAGCCGTGCATGTAGGACCAATCGCCCCAGCTGTTGCGAATCAGCCAGCCGCCATCATGCTCCGGATGATTTCCGTCGCCATCCTGGAAATATTCCTTCGGGATATTGTCGTCCCATCCCACGATCTGCACCGCGTGGTTGCAGTCGCCAAATTCAGAACCGGTGTAATGGGTCATGATCACCTTGTTGCCGTTAAACTCACCGAGCATGGCAGGCTGATATTCTTCCTCATAATAGAGCGCTCTCGTTCCGCTGGCATCATAGGCGACCTCGATGCTGCCGCCGTTTTCCAACAGGGCCTTCTTAACAGCTGTGGTGTCCAGTTTGCCATTGGTATCCTTGATGGGCAAATAGTTGCTGTTGCTCAGGCGAACTTCCTGTTTGAACTGAAGGTCCGGGTCCAGGTCGAGCCACCAGGTCTGATCCACTTCATAGAAAGGATCCGGATAGGGAACCAGCTCGTCCAGCACCGGACCGACGCCTCTTGCAAAGGTTGCCGTGCTACAGAAGGTGTTGCCGCCGCCGGTGTATTCGACGTAATTTTTCTCAATATCGCCTACATTGTACTCATAGGGCAGGTAGGTATCCCCGTCGGTCTTATCCGCCGGGTCGTCCGGGTTGGTCCTGCTGTGGAAGGCAAAATACGCCAGGTGTGCAGGGGACAAAACCGGTGCATCCTCTTCCAACTTGTCATAGAGGCTGGAGGCGATCGAACCAGTCGCCGCAAACGCCCAGCAGGTACCCCAGCCGCCTTGGTCTCTGACTTCGGGCGTCACATGGCCGGCATCCACCGTATTATAGGCGGAAGGCAGGTTCTCCCGTGCCGCTCTTGCCAGCGCCTTTGACTGGGGCGCGCCCTCCGTCATATAAGTGGTGTCGATGCCCGCATGGGAATATCCCATCGTCGCGCCCATTTCGATTTCCCCCTCAACGGGGACCGGATTCGGCTTGTCCGACGATTTTGCAAATGCGGTCGTACCCGCAAAAGAACTCGCCAGCATGGAACAAGCCATCAGCAGGGATAGGATTTTCGTTCCTGACTTCATAAACTCAACCTCACTTCGACAAAAAATTTGAAGGGACTGTGACTCAGGTCTTGTCATCCTGGTTCACACACCGTTCATTAAAGTTGATAATACTCCGGAAGATATTTCCTGTCAAGCTAATTCAAGTATTTTTTGCATGATCTCCTAAAAAATCTTGCATTTTTACGTGTAAACCGCCATAAATATCGCAAATCTTGCAGTTTAAATTTTATTTCTTTCTCGAATTTATTAATGTAGCGATTTATTTGAATAAAGTGAGCCCTCAAATTTATCGCTACATTCTTCTTAATCTTTATCCCAAGCCAACAGGGGAAAACCATAGAAAAAGGACCGGGCTGGATGTCTCCATCCAGCCCGGTCCTTTCTTCAATTGCCCGTTTTTTCCTGGAAAAGCTGTGGAAAACGCTCGCGGAGTTTTTTTCGCAGGCTTTCCTGCTCTTCCTCCGTCACCTCTACCGGGTGTTCCAACGTTTCGCGTTCCAGTTCCTCTACGTCGGCACGCGCCATTTCCCTCAGGATCTTTTCCATTTCTTCATCTGTCAGATGCAACGCATCCACCTCCGCCCCCTATCCTCTCCATCTCATTATAGAGAGAATCCGTAGGGGAATTCCAGTGGAAAATGTTCCCAACTTATTTTTGAGGGTCTTCTTTTACAATTGCAATGCCCAGCTCTTCAAGCTGCTTCCCATCCACATCGGTGGGCGCTTCGGTCATCAGCTCGCTGGAAGACGCCACCTTCGGGAACGCGATCACCTCGCGGATGCTGTCGCAATCGAGCATCAGCATCACCAGGCGGTCTAGGCCGAAGGCCATGCCGCCGTGCGGCGGCGCGCCATAGCGGAACGCGTCGATCAGGAAACCGAAGCGATGCTGCGCTTCCTCGGGCGTAAAGCCCAGGGCTTCGAACATCTTCGCCTGCAGGTCGGAGTCGTTGATGCGCAGGGAGCCGCCGCCAACCTCGTTGCCGTTGAGCACCATGTCGTAGGCCACCGCGCATACCGCGCCAGGATCGGTCGTGAGCTTATCGATGTCCTCCGGACGGGGCATGGTGAAGGGATGGTGCATGGCCACCCAGCGGTTCTCTTCCTTGCTGTATTCAAACATCGGGAAATCCGTGATCCAGAGCAGGCAGGGCTTGCTGTCGTCGATCAGGCCAAAGCGTGCAGCAAGGTTGCAGCGCAGCGCGCCGAGGGAATCCCACACCACCTTGTTCTCATCGCTGGCGACCAGCAACAGGACATCCCCGGATTCCGCGCCCATGGCGGACCGGATGGCGGAGACCTCTTCGGGGGAAAGGAATTTCTCGTAGGAAGACGTCTCTTTCTCCGCAAGGCGCGTCCAGGCAAGGCCCTTCGCGCCGTAGGCTTTGATCCATTCGGTGAGCTTGTCGATCTCCTTGCGGCTGAGCGCCTCCGCCTTGCCCTTGAGATTGATGCCCCGCACGGAGCCGCCGCCCGCCAGAGCGCCGGCAAACACCTTAAACTCTGTATTCCGGAGCAGCTCGCTTAAATCGATTAACTCCATTTCAAAGCGCAGATCAGGCTTATCGGAACCAAAGCGGTTCATCGCCTCGTGCCAGGTCATGCGACGGAAGGGCGTCTCAATATCAATATTCAGGACTTCTTTATAGACGCGCTTCATGAAGCCCTCACCGATAGCCATGACGTCGTCCTGGTCCACAAAGCTCATCTCCAGGTCGATCTGGGTGAACTCGGGCTGACGGTCTGCGCGCAAATCTTCATCGCGGAAGCAACGTGCGATCTGCATATAGCGGTCGAAGCCGGAGAGCATCAAAAGCTGTTTATAGAGCTGCGGGGATTGCGGCAGCGCAAAGAAGCTGCCCGGGAACATGCGGGAGGGCACAAGATAGTCGCGCGCGCCCTCGGGCGTGGACTTGATGAGGTCCGGCGTCTCAATCTCGATAAAGCCGTTCTGGTCAAAATAGTCGTGCGCCACCTTGACGATCTTATGGCGGCCGATGATTTTGCGCTGCATGTCGGGCCTGCGCAGGTCGAGGTAGCGGTACTTGAGGCGGGTGTCCTCCTTGACGTTGGAATCCTCCACAATCTCAAACGGCGGCGTCTCTGATTTTGCGAGCACGCGCAGCTCCGCAACCTCCAGCTCGATGTCGCCGGTGGGCAGCTCGGGGTTCTTGGAGGTGCGCTCGCGCACCGTGCCGCGTGCAATGAGAACGAATTCCGCGCGGGCTGCAAAAGCTTTGTCGAAGATCGCACGGTCGGTACTCTCGTCAAATGCGAGCTGCATAATCCCTGTGCGGTCGCGCAGATCGATGAAAATCAACTGTCCCAGGTCGCGCTGACGCTGCACCCAGCCGCAAACGACCACTTCTTTTCCAATATCGGCACTGCGGAGCTCGCCGCAGTAATGGGTCCGTTTCAGACCCGTCATGAATTCCGCCATGACTGGCACCTCCAAAATGATCATTAAGATTTTTGAATTTCCATCTCTTAAATAGACAGATCTTCCTGTTCTGTGGAAAGGCAGACATACTGCTCCACAAAATCCCTCGAAAGGTCGATCTCCTTCTTTTCACCGGTCTTCATATTCTTGAGGATGGCTTTCTTGCTTGCGATCTCGTCGTCGCCCAATACCATACTGTATTTGGCGCCGATCTTGTCCGCGTATTTCATCTGTGCCTTGAGGCCGCGATCGTTTTCGTCGCATGCCGCGATGATGGAATATTTGCGCAGACTGTCCGCCAGCTTGAAGGCCTCCAGATGCGCCGCCTCGCCTAAAGACGCGATGAAAATTTCGCAGCGCTCCGGCGCGGGCATTTCGACCTTCTGCTTGTCCATCACCATCATGAGACGCTCGATGCCCATGGCAAAGCCCAAGCCTGGCATCGGCTGGCCGCCCATCTCCTCCACAAGGCCGTTGTACCGGCCGCCACCGCAAAGGGTGCTCTGTGCGCCGAGGTCGCCGCTGATGAACTCAAAAACCGTGTTGGTGTAGTAATCCAGGCCGCGTACAATGGTCGGATTGACGGTGAACTCCGTGCCGACCGCGGTCAGATACTTCTGCACCGCCTCAAAGTGCGCCTTGCAGTCGTCGCAGAGATAATCCAGGATCTTCGGCGCGCCCTCGGCAATCTTGGAGCAAATGGGGCTTTTGCAGTCCAGGATGCGCATGGGATTGCGTTCCAGACGGCCCTGGCAGGTCTCGCAAAGTTCGCCTCTGTACTGCTCAAAATAGGCCTTGAGCGCCTTGTGGAACTCCGCGCGGCAGGTTGGACAGCCGATGGAGTTAATTTCCAGGCGCAAGTTCTTGATTCCCAGGCGGTCAAAGACACCCTTTGCAAGGCCGATGACCTCAGCGTCGGCACTGGGGCTGTTGGAGCCAAACATCTCCACGCCGAACTGGTGGAATTCACGCAGGCGGCCCGCCTGCGTGTTCTCATAGCGGTAGCAGGTGGTGAAATACTGCAACTTGACCGGCAGGCCGTTGTTATACAGCGCGTGCTCCAACAGCGCGCGCACCACGCCCGCCGTACCCTCGGGCCGCAGTGTGATAGAGCGCCCGCCTTTGTCGTTGAAGGTATACATTTCCTTCTGCACCACGTCGGTCGTTTCACCTACAGAGCGCTGAAACAGGCGCGTATCCTCAAAAACGGGCGTGCGGATCTCCCGAAAGCCGTGCACGGCGCCCTCGCTGCGCATGACGTCCTCGACCACCTGCCAGTTTTCGCTCTGGCCCGGAAGGATGTCCTGGGTACCCTTTTGTGCCTTGATCAGTTCCATCTGATTGCCTCCTATGATTCATCAATTTTCTCTCTATATCAAAAAATCAATTTTTTGTATCTTTAGCGAACAAATTGCCGCATCGGTTACAAGCCCATCTTCGACGCGCTGCACCTCAAAGGTAGACATAGCCACAGAATCGGGCGCAATAAAAAATAAGCCTGTGCCAACACTCCAGCCCGAATCAATTTTCCCCGGCCTAACAGCTATTCATTTTTTGATGCGCTGTGCCTCAGATGAGGATTTTACCACAGAATTGGGCGCAATAAAAAATAAACCCCCGTCCCCAGGAAAGGGACGAGGGAATTCCTCGCGGTGCCACCCTTTTTCAGAGGCCTTCATAGAAGCCTCCCTCAAAGCGCCCCAGGTCATTTCGCGTGGGGCCACGCGGGCTCGCGGGTGTCTTTCACCGGCCCTCCGTGTGCAGCGCGCTCTCAGCTCTGCGCGCCTCTCTGTAGCGGGAGTTCCGGGTACTCTTCCCGTATCATCGCCAAATCATATGGCTTGCGTGCAAATCAAACAAGCCGTGTAGCTCTTTCGTGATTTTACACGGTTCTTCCTTCGTTATAATTCCCTAAAAATATTTTCCTCAAAAATCCAACCCAAATTACAAAGCGGCTCTTTCTTGACAGCCTGTCCGGCAATGGGACGCATCGTCCCAAATGTTCCGTCAGCCCTTGGGATTCAGGATATTGCGCCAGTCGAGATCGCCGCGCTCCAAACCGTGGATCAGCACTTCGGCGGTGGCGATATTCGTCGCAACCGGGATATTGTGCATGTCGCACAGGCGCAGCAAATTCATGTCGTTGGGTTCATGCGGCTTCGGATTCAGCGGATCGCGGAAAAACAGCAGCAGGTCCACCTCGTTGCAGGCAATGCGCGCAGCAATCTGCTGGTCGCCGCCCTGGGAGCCGCTCAAAAAGCGTTGGATCTCCAATCCGGTAGCCTCTGCCACCATCTTGCCCGTGGTTCCTGTGGCGCACAGAAAATGGCGGCTGAGTACGCCGCAATAGGCGATACAAAATTGTACCATCAATTCTTTTTTTGCGTCGTGAGCGATGAGTGCGATGTTCATGTGTGAATCATTCCTTTCAATAAAACGCACAGGTTCCTTGAAGCCTGTTTCCTATCTGAAAAACACACCGGATATCAAAAAAATAACTGGACGGCAAAAAATAACCGCGAATTTTGCCGGCCCTCAAACCGTTGAATCCTATTAAACACAATTATTCTGCGGTGTGTTAAAAAGATGAAAAACGAATTCTTAGACGCGGACCGCCAAGGGAACCTGTTCCCCCTCTAATCTGGCCGCAAGCCGGCCAAGCGCCATGGTTCCCGCGCTTTTCGGCGGCGCAGGTACGCCGGAAGCCCCCGCAGCGGCAAGCGCCGCATCCTCTGGAACAATGGCGATCAGGCGGATGCCGGAAGCGTCGATGACAGCGTCCAAATCCCGATATGCGCCAAGATTGCGAAAGCTTTTGCTGCTAAAGCGATTGACCACAAGGCGTTGGCTGCGTACGCCCGCCTGCTCCAATGCAATGCGCGTCTTGTTACAGTCCCGCAGGCACACCGGATCGGGGGTGGAAACGACCAACGCCCGCTGCGCGGGTGCGACCGCACTGATAAAGCCGCTGCCGACGCCGGCGGGGCAATCGATCAGCACGTGGTCGTAATACCGGGAGAGCACGGATACCATCCGCTTCATAATTTCCGGGCTCACAATATCCTCTTCGCGCCCGGGGGCAGGCAGCAGATAGAGTCCTTCGGCCCATTCGCAGGGATAGATCGCCTGGCTGGGGTCCGCCTCGCCGGCGGCCATATCCGCGATATTGAATACCTGGCGTTCCGAAACGCCAAGCATATGATCCAACGAAGAGAGGCCCGCGTCGCCGTCGATCAGCAGGACACGCCTGCCACGCCGGACCAACGCCAGCCCTAAGCCGGTGGTCAGCGTGGATTTCCCCACGCCGCCTTTTCCTGATGTGATAACCGTCACAGCTCCCATGTACAAAACCTCATTTTTATACTAACACAAAATTTTGCAGGTGTCAAAAGATTTTTATTGTTCATTTTATCCATTTAAATGACGAAACTGTTCTTTTCGTCCGAACCGCACAAACAGACCCTTTATTCGACGGAAGACACGGTGGAAGAATCCGCCGAAGAGGCCTGCGAGGGCGTGCCCTGCGAAGAGGAAGACGTTCCCTGCGGCCGCGTCCCACCGCTTCCGCCGGACGCCTCCGTTCCGGAAGTTTCTTTGGCAGCAGCGCTGGACGCGGCCAGTTCCTCGGGCATCACCAGATTGCCCTCGTCGTCCACTGTCTTTCCATAGAAATAGGCGTCCAGGATGTCGCGCACCACAGCCTGGCAATACGTGCCGGTGGAGCCATGCTGCAAAATCACGGCCACGGCGATCTCGGGGTCGTCATACGGCGCAAAGCCGATGAAGGCCACGTTGTCGGAACCGGGGCCCTGCGCCGTGCCGGTCTTACCGGCGAGCGGCACCGGATAATTGCCCAGGTTTCGGTGGGCGGAGCCGCGGGAATCCGTGACGACGGAGCGCATGCCCGCCTTGACATAGTCGATGTTTTGCTGGGAAACACCGGTTTCCGCCGCGATGATGGGATTTTCCGGGTCGTTCTGCATCACGATTTCCTTGCGGGAATAATCTGTGATCTTATCCACAATATGGCTCTGGTAGCGCACGCCGTTGTTCGCGATGGTGGATGCATACGTTGCGAGCTGTAGCGGTGTAAACTGGTTGTCGCTCTGGCCGATGGCGGCCTGTACCACGTCGCCGCCGACCCATGTCTTGCCGCGCTCCGCATATTCCTCCGGTCCGGCCAGAATGCCGGCGCTTTCGTTCAGCTCCACGCCGGTCTTGACGCCGAGGCCGAACTTGCGGCTGTACAGGTTCATGGTCTCGATGCCGGTATAATAGCCGGTCTCAAAGAAAAAGATATTGCACGATTCGGTCAGCGCCCGCTTCAGGGAAAGCGTGCCGTGCGTTCCCAAACAGCGCGGTGTAAAGCCGACGTCGGCAAAGCGCTGATAGGTGTGCGTACAGCGGAACGTCGTGTTGTTGTTGATGATCCCCTCCTGCAGCGCAGCGCACGCCACCGCAGGCTTAAAGCAGGAGCCCGGGGTGAAGATGCCTGTAAACGCCTGGTTCACCAGAGGATGATTTTCATTTTTCAGCACTTCATTCTTATAGGCGTTGTCATAGGTATATTTTTCCAGGTCGTAGTTCTCATTGCCGGCCGCTGCCAAAACCGCGTTGTCTTTCACGCGCAGCACCACCGCCGCGCCGATCTTGCAGTCCTGGCCGTTCCAGCCGCCTTTGGTTCGGGTAAGTTTTTCGCCGTTTTCCCGCGCGGCCTGCACGTTCTTTTCCAGGGAAACCTGCGTCACGCGCTGCAAATTACTGTTCAGTGTGAGGAACACCGTATTGCCGGACTGCGGGGCCTTGATGACCGTCTCGGATGCGATGCCACCCTTACTGGTGGTCTCCACCTGCTTTTCGCCCGCCTTACCGCGCAGTTCCTTTTCGAAGGCGTATTCGATGCCGCTTTGGCCCATGCGGTCGTTGTAAGCATAGCCTTCGTCCTTACGCTCCTCATACTGTTCCTGGGAGAGCGGACCCATGGCGCCGACCAGCTGGGCCGCGAGGTCGCCGCCCGGATACGTGCGCGCGGTGGTGATCTGGATGCTCGCGCCGGGCAGAAGCTGTGTATTCTCACTGACGATGCCGACCGTATCCCCGGAGATGTCCGG
>DBFXIC010000502.1:0-3684 GCA_048455095.1 Anaeromassilibacillus sp. | reverse complement strand
AGCGCCTCGCTGCTGAGAGAGCGTCCGCTGTGGCTCAGGCAGACCAGCGCGTGGACCGCCAGATTAAAAGAACTGTCCAAGCTTACCCCTCCTTCACAAGCTCATAGGGCCAGTCGATGACGCCGCCGAAGTCGTAGACGCTCTGATACCCCAGCTTCAGCAGCTTTTGGGCGGCATCCTTGCTGCGGCGGCCGCTGCGGCAGTAGACCAACAGCGTCGCCTCCTTATCGGGCAGCGCCTCGGGCATTTCGCTGCCGATGCTCTCGTTGGGGACAAGGACGGCGTTTTCAATATGCCCGCCGTCGTACTCCTCCCGGGTGCGGACGTCCACCACCACGACCTCCTGCGAGACCATCATCTCATAGGCTTCCTCGGCGCTGATCTTCTGATACGCCGCCTTGCCTGTCATGTCCTCCGCCGTGTCCGCTTTTGCCTTGGACAGCGCGCAGCCGCTCAGCAGCGCAAGCGAGGCGGCAAGTGCCGCAAAAAGCAATATCTGACGCATAAATACACCTCCAAAACATTTGTGCTTATCGCTGATACAGTTTATACTGTGACTATAACAGATACAGTTGAGGCTGTCAAGGTTTTTGAAGCAATTTTGGGGCGCAAGACCCTTGTGACTGTTGACAAAGAGAGAAATATGGGTATAATAAAGGCGAAAGAATAAGACTTATTCTTGTATTTAGGGGGTTGGCAGTATGCCGAAATACGCAGAGGAAATATTGGCTGCCGTAACGGAGCTTCAGCGGCACCCCACGGCGGAACAGGTGTTCATGGAGATGAAAAAGGAGCATCCCAGCATCGCCATTGGCACCGTGTATAAGCATCTGAACACCTTGACGGAGGAGGGTCTGCTGCACCGCATCACGGAGTCGGGTTCGCCGGACCGGTACGACCGAACGGAACGGCACGATCACTTGATTTGCAGCCGGTGCGGGAAAATCGCGGACGTTCACCTGCCGGATATGCAGAGCCGGATCGAGCACGCGCTGGGACGCGATATCCTCTCGTATGATCTTAAAATCCGGTATATCTGTCCCGATTGCAGGGAACAGGAAGAAAACAACGCTGAAGGAGGCACCCGATGAACGCTAACGTATCGAGGCTGCTCAACGAGCAGATCAACAAGGAATTCTACTCCGCCTATCTGTATCTGGATTTTGCCAACTACTACGCCTCAGTAGGCTTAGACGGCTTTGAGAACTGGTACCGGGTACAGGCGCAGGAGGAGCGGGATCACGCCATGTTGTTCTATCAGTATTTGCAGAATAACGGCGAGGGCGTCACCTTTGAGACCATTGCAAAACCGGAGTGGGAACGAGACGATCACATGACGCCGCTGAAAAAGGCGCTGGAGCATGAGAGGCTTGTCACCGCCAGCATCGATGCCATCTACGCCGCCGCGTACGAGGTCAGGGACTTCCGCGCCATGCAGATGCTGGGCTGGTTCATTAAGGAGCAGGGCGAGGAGGAGAAGAACGCCGCCGACCTCATCACCAAGATGGAGCTGTTCGGCGGAGACAGCAAGGGGCTGTATATGCTCAACAGCGAGCTGAAGGCACGGGTCTACACCGCGCCCTCCATGACGATGGAATGGCGCCGTCCCCCGATTCGGCAATCAAACCAATCATAAAAGAAAAGGAGATTAAACCATGTCACTTATTAACAAAGAAATCAGCGATTTTTCCGCACAGGCATATCAGAACGGAGAGTTTCGGACCGTGACCAAGCAGGATGTGCTGGGCAAATGGAGCCTGTTCTTCTTCTACCCCGCAGACTTTACCTTTGTCTGCCCCACCGAGCTTGAGGATTTGCAGAACAAATACGCCGAGTTTAAGGCGGCTGGCTGCGAGGTTTATTCCGTATCCACCGACACACATTTCGTACATAAGGCGTGGCACGACCACTCTGAGCGCATCAGCAAGATCACTTATCCCATGCTGGCCGACCCCACACATGCGCTGAGCCGCGACTTTGAGGTGTATATCGAGGAAAACGGCCTTGCAGAGCGCGGAAGCTTCATTGTGAACCCGGAGGGCAAGATCGTAGTATACGAAGTCAACGCAGGAAACGTGGGCCGCAATGCCGACGAGCTTCTCCGCAGGCTTCAGGCCAGCCAGTTTGTGGCGGAGCACGGCGACCAGGTCTGCCCCGCCAAGTGGCAACCCGGAGCTGAGACCCTCAAGCCCAGCCTTGACCTTGTGGGCATGCTGTAATGGAGATGGAACAGCTCTATGATGTAATCGTGATAGGTGGAGGGCCGGCCGGACTTACGGCGGCCCTTTATCTTGCCAGGGCACGCTATCGCGTGTTGGTGGTGGAGAAGGAGCATTTCGGCGGCCAGATCACTATCACGAATGAGATCGTGAACTATCCCGGCGTAGCAAAAACCAGCGGCAGAGAATTGACGGACACAATGCGGCAGCAGGCAGAGGGCTTCGGCGCAGAGTTCCTGCTGGCCGAGGTCACGGCTTTTGAATTGGATGGGGACGTCAAGACCGTGAAGACCGGGCGCGGAGAATACCGCTGCTTTGGAGTGCTTCTGGCCACGGGAGCCCATCCGCGTATGATAGGCTTTCCCGGCGAGGCGGAGTTCCGTGGACGGGGCATAGCCTACTGCGCCACCTGCGACGGCGAGTTTTTTACCGGCAAGGAGGTTTTTGTCATAGGCGGCGGCTTTGCCGCGGCGGAGGAGAGCGTTTTCCTGACACGCTACGCAAAGCACGTCACCGTACTGATTCGCGGCGAGGATTTCACCTGCGCCGAGGCTGTGTCGCGCGCCGCCAAAGAGCATCCGAAGATCACTGTCCGCTCCCATACCGCAGTGGTGGAGGCCACGGGCGATACGGCGCTGCGGAGCCTACGATACAGAGATTTGAAAACCGGAGAGGAAACGGTTTTCGCACCGCATGGGGGTACCTTCGGCGTGTTTGTGTTTGCAGGCTACGAGCCGGAAACGGCCTTGATCCGGGACAAGATTGAGACTGATCCAAGGGGCTATATCGTTACGGACGGCTCGCAGCGGACGAGCCTTGAGGGCGTATACGCCGCGGGCGATGTGTGTGTGAAGGAGCTGCGGCAGGTGGTCACCGCCGTGGGCGATGGCGCAAAGGCTGCGACGGCGCTGGAAAAGTATGCCGCAGCCATGCAGGAAAAAACCGGGCTCCGCCCCCAAAAGCCTGAGATAAAAGAAACGAAGGCGGCATCCGGCGGCGAGGCTCAGCCCGAGGGGGTGCTCCCGCAGCAGGTAATGCAGCAGCTTGAGGCAGTATTTGAAAGGATGCAGGAGCCCCTGATACTGGAGCTTTACCTTGACGAGAAGGCTATTTCAACGGAACTCCGCTCCTACATGGAGGAGCTTGCGCAGCTCACACCCAAACTCACAGTAAGGAAATCTACCGACGGCGCTGAGCATGTGCCGCTGGTGCGTGTGCTGCGCTCTGACGGCAGCGACTCCGGTCTCGCCTTCCACGGGGTACCGGGCGGACACGAATTTACTTCTTTTATCATGGGGCTTTATAACGTGGCCGGACCGGGACAGGCTCTTGACGAGGAAACTATGGACCGAATAAAGGCTCTTGACGCACCCACAGATATGCAGATATTCGTTTCGCTTTCCTGCACCATGTGCCCGGAGCTGGTGATTGCAGCCCAGCACATAGCCGCCCTCAACCCTAATGT
>DBFXIC010000501.1:0-3540 GCA_048455095.1 Anaeromassilibacillus sp. | reverse complement strand
AATTTAAACAAATCGCAAAATTAAAGTGAAATAGCAATTGACAACTTTTATATTTGTGATAAAATTATTGCAGAGCTAGAAAAAAGGAGGAATCAATCCTATGAAAAAAATAATCAGTACTGACCGTGCGCCGGCGGCGATCGGCCCATACTCCCAGGCGATTACGCTGGGCGGCCTGATAATCACTTCCGGCCAGCTCCCGCTTGATCCGGCGACCGGCGCCTTCCCGGAGGGGATTCAGGCACAGACCCGCCAGTCCCTGACCAATGTCAAGGCGATCTTGGAGGAAGCGGGAAGCGGCATGGACAAGGTCGTCAAGACGACTGTTTTTCTCAGCGATATGAATAACTTCGGCGCGATGAATGAGGTCTATGCCACCTTCTTCAGCGAAGGCGCTTTTCCTGCCCGTTCGGCCGTGGAAGTTGCCCGCCTGCCCAAGGATGCACTCGTCGAGATTGAAGTCATCGCCGAGGCCTGATTGACAGGCCAAAATTTAATTTGGTAAAGGTACTGTCCGCCAGTCGTAGTTGCCTGAAACGGGAAACTGGTAAACGATGACCGGGGTATCCTCTGAAATTGAGACGCAAAGCGTCAAATATGGAGGTATAAGTATTATGAAAGAGTATCCGCTGAATGTTCCCGTTCCACATCATTTCACCTTTGCAGTCCGCGATGTGCCCAATGTAACCGTCGAGCAGCGCGAGCGCGCCCTGAAGGCCACTCATTACAATGAGTTTGCGTTCCCGTCTGGTATGCTGACCGTGGATATGCTGTCCGACTCCGGTACAACCGCCATGACTAACCAGCAGTGGGCATCCCTGTTTTTGGGTGATGAGGCATATGGCCGCAACACCGGCTATTATGTGCTGCTGGATACATTCCGCGATATTTTTGAGCGCGGCGGCGAAAAGAACTGGAAAAAGTCTATCGACCTGGTCCGCACCGACTGCCGCGATGTGGAAAGAATGATGGATGAGCTGTACCTGTGCGAGTATGAAGGCGGCCTGTTCAACGGCGGAGCGGCCCAGATGGAGCGCCCCAACACCTTTATCATTCAACAGGGACGTGCGGCTGAGTCCGTGCTGATGGAGATTGTGAAGAACATTCTGTCCAAGCGGCATCCCGGCAAGGTCTTTACCATTCCCTCCAACGGCCATTTCGACACCACCGAGGGCAACATCAAGCAGATGGGTTCGGTGCCCCGCAATCTGTATAACAAGGAGTTGCTGTATGAGGTTCCCGAGGGCGGCCGTTATGAGAAGAACCCATTCAAGGGCAACACGGATATTGAAAAGTTGGAGCAGCTTATCAATGCTGTCGGGCCTGAGAACGTACCGCTGATTTTCACCTGCATCACCAACAACCCCATCTGCGGCCAGCCCGTCTCCATGGCTAATATCAAAGAGATCAACCGTGTCGCGCATAAATACGATATCCCGCTGGTGTTCGATGTTGCGCGCTGGGCTGAGAACTGCTACTTCATTAAGATGAACGAGGAAGGCTACGCTGATAAGTCTATTGCTGAAATCGCCACGGAGATGTTCTCCTACTGCGACGCGTTCTCCATGTCCGCCAAGAAGGACGGCCACGCCAATATGGGCGGAATGCTTGCTTTCCGCGACAAGGGCCTGTTCTGGCAGAAGTTCTCCGACTTCAATGAGGACGGCACAATCAAGACCGATGTGGGCGTTCTCTTAAAGGTCAAGCAGATCTCCTGCTACGGCAACGATTCCTATGGCGGTATGTCCGGCCGCGACATCATGGCGCTGGCTGTCGGTCTGTATGAATCCTGTGACTTTAACTATATGCATGAGCGCATTGCCCAGTGCAATTACCTGGCGGAAGGCTTTTATAAGGCCGGCGTCAAGGGCGTTGTGCTTCCGGCCGGCGGACACGCAGTGTACATCAACATGGACGAGTTTTTTGACGGCAAGCGCGGCCACGATACCTTCGCGGGCGAGGGCTTCTCTCTGGAGCTGATCCGCCGCTATGGTATCCGTGTTTCCGAGCTTGGCGACTATTCCATGGAATATGATTTGAAAACCCCGGAGCAGCAGGCTGAACTGGCGAATGTGGTTCGTTTCGCAATCGACCGCAGCCGTCTGACTCAGGAGCACCTGGATTATGTAATTGCTGCTGTCAAGGCGCTGTATGAGGATCGCGAGAGCATCCCCAATATGCGCATCACCTGGGGCCACAATCTTCCGATGCGTCATTTCCATGCGTTTTTGGAGCCTTATCCCAATGAATAAGGGTTAAAGTCATATTCAGGGCTTTTACTACATAAACAGTTAAACGTAACTGTGCCACGGGGAAGCGCACGGCAGGAGGCGGGCGTTCGCAATTGATAAAGGCTTTTGGCGGACCCCTGCCTCCCTTTTTTTATCTGTGAGAGGAATTTTTTAACAGGCAATACATTTGCAGAGAGAGGTGGATTTATATGGCAGCTCCTGGTAACACTACAGCAAATCGTGACGGTTTCAGCAGTAAGTTGGGGTTTATTCTGGCCTGCGTCGGTTCTGCCGTTGGTATGGGTAATATCTGGCTTTTCCCTGTCCGCATGGCCACGTATGGCGGCGCTTTCCTTCTGGTATACCTGATTTTTGACATTGTACTTGGCCTGTCCGGGGTTATCGGCGAAATGAGCTTTGGCCGTGCTACCCGTAACGGCCCTGTGGGCGCCTTTGGCACCGCATGTGCTTCCCGAGGAGAGAGCAAACGCAAACTTGGTTCGATCATTGGCGGTATTCCGATGGTGGGCGCTTTGATGTTGGCCATCGGTTATTCCGTAGTTGTTGGATGGATATTTAAATATACATTCGGCAGTTTCACCGGCTCCACTCTGGCGCCTACCGATGTGGATGGCTTTGGTGCCGCTTTTGGTGCGGTTTCAAGCAGCTTCGGCAATAACGTCTGGCTCATCGTCGCCTTGGTGGTCACATTTGGAATTATGACACTTGGCATTGCCAGCGGTATTGAAAAGGCCAATAAAATCATGATCCCCCTGTTTTATGTGATGTTTATCGGGCTTGCGATTTATGTGGCTGTTCAGCCTGGAGCAGCCGACGGTTATCGGTGGATGTTCACCATTGATCCGGAGGTGTTCAAGGACCCCATGATGTATGTATACGCCCTGGGTCAATCCTTCTTCTCTCTGTCCCTGGCCGGCAATGGTACTGTCATCTATGGTTCATACCTGTCCGACGATGAGGATGTAGTAAGCTCTGCCATTATAACGGCTATCTTTGATACCTGCGCGGCCATGCTGGCTGCTCTGGTTATCATCCCTGCGATGGCCACCACGGGCGCGGAGCTTACCAGCGGAGGCCCGGGCCTCATGTTCATCTCTTTGCCGCATCTGTTTTCCAATATGCCCGGCGGCCATATCGTCATGATTGTGTTCTTTGTGGCAGTCCTTTTTGCGGGCCTGACCTCACTGGTCAACCTGTTCGAAGCCCCCATTGCGACTTTGCAGGATAACCTGAAGTTCAGCCGTGCCAAGGCCGTTATTTCCATCGGCGTCGTGGGCATCGTCGTGGC
>DBFXIC010000500.1:0-4709 GCA_048455095.1 Anaeromassilibacillus sp. | reverse complement strand
CTATATAGAGAAAAAATTTTTTGTTGTAAAAAAAATTTTTCCCACTATATAGATATTGTGTTTTCTTCCGACAAGTCCGACAAATCCGACATTTCTGGCTTTCCATAGATTTTAGTACCCGTACCTGAGAGGGATGACCCTGCCTCTGAATTGGGCGCAATAAAAAATAAGCTATATTTATACGGTAGCCCGGATCGAAGGGTCCGAACTTTCTGCCAGTCATTTTTTGATGCGCTGTGCCCCAGAGGATGATTCTGCCTCTGAATCGGGCGCAATAAAAATAGCGTGTAATCTTACAACGGCCGAAACCGTCATAGGCAACACGCTATAAAAGCTGGATTTCCATCTGTATAAAATTTTCAACGGTACGCAATCCACGGGCGGGTATCCGCCACCTGGCCCGCGATGTAAGCAAAAAAATGCGGCGTCTTGGATGTTTGTAAACCCTTTCGTACCGTCCCCGCACGGTTTTTCCCTTTGCCTGTGCAACATTTAAAAGAACTTTTTTCTGCGAAAAATCCATATGCAGACGCCGACCACCAGCGCGCTGGCTGCGATCACCAACGGATAACCGAACGGCCAGTGCAACTCCGGCATATTGACAAAATTCATGCCGTACCATCCGGCAATCAGGGAGAGCGGCAGGAACAAGGTCGTGACGACGGTCAATACCTTCATAATCTGATTTTGCTTGATATCCACCTGGGCTTGGTACACCTCGCGCACCTGCATGGAGTATTCGCGCAGCATCTGCACATTGCTGCTCAGCCGTTCCACCCGTTTGGTGAACAGTTTAAAATAGGGGATTTCCGTCTCCCCCAAAAAGCCGTTTTCATTTTCCTGCAGCGCGTCGCCAAGATCGATCAGCTCCTCATAGTAGCTGTGCAGGTACAAGAGCTCTTTGCGCATCGCCATCATGCGATGGTCGAACCGGTCGAGTTCCCCGTTGAGCGCAGCGTCTTCCATCTGGGTGAGCTGTTCCTCCATCTCCTCCAAAAACAACAGGTCCGGCCCGATCAGGTACTCCAAAAAGTCATAAAGGACTCTCGCAAAAGGGGGCTCCTCCCACTTCTTTCTGCCATATAGCCGATGCAGGGCCTGTTCCGCCTCTCCCGTTTCGTCCACTAAGATTAGAAGGTTTTGCTGGATATAAAACCCGACCGGAAAGCGGGCGCGCGATTTTCCCCGTCTGGCCGGGACGAGGATTGTTCCGAACAGATACCCGCTGTGCACCTCGGTCTTGGTGATGCGGACGCGTCCGCACTCCCGCACCGTCCGGGCATTGAACCCCAGCTGCGTGCCTGCCTGCTCCAACTCCTGCGGGCCCAGCAATGCCACATACGGCTGCTCCCGTTGATCCGGGAGTTTCGACACCCGCTCCATCCGTTTTCCCAACCGATAATACACGACCGCATTCCCCCATTTATAACGCTCTATCCGCATCATATGCCAAAAAGCAGCACAAGTAAAGGCGTTGAACATCCATTTAGCAAAGACATTCTAAAAAAATCCCCCGGAGCGGCTGCTGAAAGCCGCTCCGGGGAATATGATGCAAATGCGTGCCGTTGTGGAACACCTCGGGAAGGCTTACGCCCCCAACGCGTTTTTCAACTGCGCCTCGATACTCTGTGCGGAATGACCGTACCGGCGGGAACCATCCGAACCGATGTGGATACCGACCACCTCGCCGCGGCCGTTCAACAGCGGCGCGCCGCTGGCGCCCTGGGTGCTGAACTCGTCACTGAGCACATATTCCAGTTCTTCGCCGTCGTCGGAGATCACCACGCAGGGATACAGGCAATCGTCATAATAATATTCCGAGTTCTCCGGATCGACATACGCCGCCAGATAGACCACATCCCCGCGCTTGCAGGGCTCCTTTGCAAGGGGAAGGCTCTTTGTCCCTTCCGTCCCCTCCACATAAAAAGCGGCTAAATCCCTGCCCGACTTTCCATTTTCTGAAATGGATTCCGCATCGGGGACCGGCAGGACGCCGGAGACCATCCCATAGACCGTCTCCAACTCTTCATCGAGAATGTCATAGAGGTAGCCGCCCTGCACATAGCTGGAGAGATTCTTCAAATCGACCTCTACTTCGTCGGACTCAAAGTAGTGGCACGCCGTCAACAACAGCGGCTGGCCGCTCAAATCCGACTGCGTGAGGAATGCCGTCCCCGCCATGTATTCACCCTCTGCGGTCACCCAGTCCACGTTGAATACGGTTCCTCCGTCCAATGCTTTAAAATCCGGCAACGGGAGATAATCCGTATCCGGCACGGGAAGACCGCTGTCGTCCTCCAGCATATGGCCACCGGAGAGCTCGGTCATGATCTCTGTCAGCCCGGCGGAGTCGTCCGCGCCTTTGGGCGCCGAGGGGGTTGCGCAGGCGGTCAATGTCAGCGCCAGTGCGCAAGCTGTCAAAAGCAACGTCTGTTTTTTCACTGTAATCCTTCCATTCTATCCAAATCATCGTCCCAATGGACGCGTTTCAGTATAGCACGAACGCGCAAAAAATGGAAGTCCATGCCGGTTTATCTGCCCGGACAGCCAAATCCCCCGGAAAGGGCCATGCCGGCGCCCTTCCCGGGGGACTTTTCTTTCATTGAAACAAAGAATCATTTTTAACCGTCTTTTTCGGTAACTGACGCTTTGGGGATTTCCCGGTTTAGAGCACCAGGGACGGCGCTGTATAAACACGCGCGGCCAGCTCCTGATCCAACAGATACAGGGACTTTGGGTCGCTCCCAAAGAGTTCCAGCTTTTTCAGAAGGTCTTCGGCGTTCTTTTCTTCCTCGCCCTGCTCCTTGACAAACCAGTCCAAAAACTGCATGGTGCGGAAATCCTTGACGGTGTACGCCGCGTCATAGATGGCATGAATCAATGCGGTGACATAGCGCTCATGCTGCAGCCCTTTTTCCAGGACGGACTGGTTGCTCCGGAACTCCTGTTCCGGGCGCTCCACCGCCTCCAGCACCACTTTTTCACTGTTGTTCTCCAGATACTGCAAAAACAGCATCGCGTGGTCGCGTTCCTCCTGTGCCTGCACCCGGTACCAATTGGCGAAGCCATTCAGATTTGCATCTGCAAAATAGTGGGAGAACCCCAGATACAGATAGGCGGAATAAAACTCCTTGTTGACCTGCTGATTTAAAAGATCCCTGATTTTGACATCCAACATTTGGCAGTCACCTCCATTGTTATTATAGTACAATCCCACACCCCATACAAGGACGGGCCCTGTCGAATACAGAAAAATTTCTTCCGGGGAATCCATCCCGGCGGCATGCAAGCGAGAGCAGCCGCTACGGAACACCCGAGGATTCTTAAGAACGGCTTTCCCGGTAATCCAGAATATCCTCCATACGGCAATGCAGGGCAAAACAAATGCGCGCCAGAAGATCGGCGTCAATTTTTTTCATGTGGTTCCCATCCCACTTATGCATCCTTCGAACCGTGTATGGATTGCACGGGCAAGCTGATTGCGCGTCATCCCGCGCGCCTCCAACACTTCTTTTAATCGTACATCGATTTTTCGCAATCCTCGATCTCCAAACTGGAATCTTCCATGTTTTCTCCCCAAGAACACCCTATTTTTAAAGCAATAAGCGGAATATATGCCTATTCATCATCACAATAGAAACCGTATCACAAATGATACCGCTTTTTGAAAACAGAGGCCTATTGTTTTCTCCGCCGTCAAATACCACCCGACCGCATTCGAGAGATAGACAGGCGTCCAGATGAGGAATTTGTGAAACGCATTGCCGGAGGATACCGGATTTTCGGACCTGGCCGCCTGTCACGATTTTTCCCGCGCGGAATAGTATAAAGAAAAAGCCTGAAGGCGGTGATTGCTTGGGCAATCCGTTGTTTGCCATCCTGGAATCGCTGGTTCTCGTCACGGCGCTCTCCGTGGACGCGTTCGTTGCCAGCTTTGCGTATGGTACCAATCAGATTAAAATTCCGCTTCGCTCCGTGGTGGTCATCAGCGGGGTTTGCAGCGCCATTCTGGCGGTTTCGCTTTTCCTCGGGGGATTGATCCGCCCGTTTATGCCGCCGCATCTGGCGGGCGTGCTTTGCTTTTCCATTCTGTTCCTGCTCGGCGTGGTCAAACTGTGCGACAGCGCCATTAAATCGCTGATCCGCCGCTCGCAGGGCGTGCATAAAAAAATCTCGTTCTCCGCGATGCACCTCAGCTTTATCCTTGATGTCTATGCCAATCCGGAAAACGCAGACAGTGACTGCTCCAAAAGTCTCTCCGCCGCAGAGGCCGCGCCGTTGGCAGTGGCGCTCTCCCTGGATGGCTTGGCGGTCGGTTTCGGCGCCGCGCTTTCGGACGTCAACCCGTTGCGGGCGGTTCTTTTTTCCCTGGCAGCAAATGTCGTCGCCGTCTGTGCGGGGAGCTTCATCGGCAACAAGGTTGCGGAAAAGCTGCCGCTCGATCTCTCCTGGGTCAGCGGACTCCTGTTGATGGTCTTGGCATTTCTGAAGCTTACATAGCCCCACCCTGCCGGCGGCTCAAAGCGAATCCCCCTGTGTGCGGTCAGCTGTATAGCCGGAAACCGGGTCCGGCGGTACACCTGAATGTTGCATGTTGAGCCGTCTATTGGAACACAATCTTGATTCCACACAAAAAAGCTTGCCATCTGCATGTTGCAGCCGGCAAGCTTTTTGTTTTAACGGCGAAACACATGATTGCTATTAGAAAC
>DBFXIC010000499.1:0-3405 GCA_048455095.1 Anaeromassilibacillus sp. | reverse complement strand
GTCAGGTTTACATTGTGGGTAATCATTAAAACCGTTTGCTGATAATAACGGGAAGCCTTTACCAACAGGTCCATGACATCCTGGCTGTTTTTACTGTCCAGATTCCCGGTCGGCTCGTCGGCTAAAATCAGTGTCGGTCTCATCACAAGGGCACGGCCGATCGATACGCGTTGCTGCTGTCCGCCGGAGAGCTGACTCGGCAGATGGCGGCGGCGTTCGGTCAATCCCAAGACATACAAAATTTCATTGATTACAGAGGGATCCGGTTTTTGATAGTCCAGCAGCAGTGGGAACGCAATATTTTGTTCCACCGTCAGTTCTGAAATCAATTGGAAATTCTGAAAGACAAAGCCGATATTTCTGCGGCGAAAAATCGTGCGTTCCTGCTCCTTCATCTGGAACAGGTCTTCCCCATCGAGGAAAACTTTTCCGGAAGTCGGATGGTCCAGGCCTCCAATGCAGTTGAGCAGGGTGCTCTTTCCAGAACCCGACTCGCCAATGACCGCTGCGAACTCTCCCTTTTCTAAAGAAAAAGAGACGTTGTTCAGCGCATTTACCTGTGCCTCTCCCTTACCGTAGGTTTTACATAGCTTTTCAATCCGTAATATTTCCAAAAAATAAGACCCCCTTTTCAGAGAGAAGCATACCAAAGCTGGCTTACAAATAGGTGAATACAAGCTTACAGTTCTGTAAGGAACGACAAGGAAAACGTCGTGCCCACATTTATTTGGCTCTGTACGGAAATTGTCCCGCCTTGCCCTTCTATGATGGCCCTAGACAGAGGCAACCCAAGGCCAACGCCCTGCCGGTCCATCGAGGCTTTGCTCCGGTAAAAGCGCTTGAAAATATGGTGCAGGTCCTCCGGCGCTATCCCTGCGCCATTATCCGCAATCAACAGGCGCGTCATAGCGGGGGAACGTTCCCAGGTAATGCGGATTTGTCCGCCCTCTTTTGTGTGATCCAAGGCATTTTTAACAATATTTCCAATTGCTTCACTTGTCCACTGCGGATCGCAGGCGAGCAATTCTTTGATTGAACCGTCGATTAGAATCTCTTTTTCTTCCCGTTCCGCCCGCGTCGTCAATTCACGGACAGCTTTCCAAACCAGTTCCGATATGGGAACGATGCTTTTTTCAAAGACAATGCTTCCTGCATCAAGGCGGGTAATCTTCAACATGGAATCAATCAGCTGTTTCATGCGCTCAAGGGCCATGCCTGTTTTTTGTGAAAATTCCTTCACGGCATCCAGGTTTTCAGGCTCGTTTGAGATGATCTCATGGTATATGGATAAAGCTGCAAGCGGCGTTTTTAGCTGATGGGAAATATCAGAGATGGTGTTTTTCAAAAATTCTTTTGCCTGATGTTCCGTTTCGTTTTTTGCCTGCAAAGCGGTTGCGAGCTGGTCTACAGAGGCAAACAGCCGATAAATCGTCCCTTCATTTCTTCGCGGCATATGACACGAAAAATCCCCCTTGGCAAAGCGGGCGATCCGGTCCGCAGCTTGTTCATAAAATTGTTCCCTGCGCAGAAGAAAAACAGCCGTTCCAGCAACGATGCATATGGATAGAACAAGGATTCCCCATAGAAGGGGCTGCTGTACCGTCTCTTGGAATTCTGAAACCGACGGGATAAATCGGGGGATAGTCTGTTCTGTCAACCCAACTTTTGCAAGCAAGTCTGCTGCTTGTCCGCTGCTTTGGGTATTGGTAAGTGCAACAGCGACGACTTCCTCTGGGACTCCCTGCTCCAAAAGAGAGGATACGACCGTCCTGTCGTGGGAAAGGATCAAATTTCTTGCCGCGTCCTCTTGTATGCTATGTTGTACCAGGCCGAACATACAAAGAAGCCACACGACAAAAAGAATAAAGAAAGAAAAACACCGGGCCTGTTTGTCGCGAAGAACGTTCATATAGACGCCTCTTTCCACTGGTAGCCAAAGCCTCTCACGGTGATTAAACGCTGTGGTTTAGACGGATTGTGCTCAATTTTTTCACGAAGTCTCCGGATATAGACGGAAAGAGTGTTGTCATCTACAAAGTTGCCACTCCCGTCCCACAGCTCACTGAGAATAACATCGCGGGTAACAACCCGGTTTGCATTGCGAACCAATAGGCAAAGCAACCGATATTCTGCACTTGTCAGCCCCAACACAGCCCCATTCAGAGAAACGCGGCTTCCGACGAGATCAATAGAGAGATTGCCGGACTCAATCACCGCGGGACCATTCTGCTTTATGCTCCCGGTGCGGCGCAGCAGTGCCCGTATGCGGGAACAAAGTTCCCCCAATTTAAACGGCTTTGTAATATAGTCGTCGCCGCCGATATCCAACCCTCTGATGACGTTTACCTCTTCGTCGGCCGCGGTCAAGAAGATGATGGGGATTTGACTGCCCATTTTCCGCGTTTGCTCGCACACTTCGAACCCGGTCCCGTCCGGGAGCGTAACATCGAGCAACAACAGATCATATTGTTCAATCCTGCTCAATTGCGCAGCCGCTTCTTTAATGGAGCGGACAACCGTGACATCAAATCCATTTCTTTTAAGCGAGTATTGTAACCCGTCAACTAGGCTTACATCGTCCTCCAATAATAATATCCGATTCATGTTTTCCCTCTTTTCTGCCGTGATGCAATATGGCGAAATGAGCTGCGAAAATAAAAGGTTGCTCCCATTATATTTCAATCTTTTCCAGGATGCAATGCTGCCGGATCGATGGATATGTCCAAAAACAGTGTTGTATGAAATGCACAGATTTGTGGCGGCGCTTCTCTACACAATAAGAATACAAAAAATATCTCCCGTTGAAGATCTTCAACGGGAGATATCGATTCACAGTTTTGCACTAATTTTTTAAATAGACTGGCTGTTTTGCAGGTTGCTCAACAGGGATCTGGAACAGCCGAGGCAGACAAAGTTTGCTTTCCACATAATCTGCACAAATCCCTGTGCTGGAAAACAGAATTAAGAACAGCATTCCCGTCTGAATCCAGAAGATAGTCACATCTGTCATACCATGCACAAGAACAGCGGTAAATGCGGCGGTCAGCAAAATATTCATATCCGTACAAATGCGGTTGTGAAAGCGCAGAAGCAACACCTTACATTGTACAAAGAGATACAGCCCCATTACACCTGCGCCCACAATTCCATAGTTGAGAAGCGTATCCAAAAGTAGATTATGGGAGTGAAATGTCTGATACCCATCGAACATTTTATAGATCAACTGATACGACGTCGGCCCCATTCCCAGCAGCGGGTGTGAGCGTATCCCCTGAACCGCTGCAGCCCAGATGGACAGGCGCTGCCCAAAGGTTGTATCAATCGATTCCACACGGGGAAAAATTGCGGGGACCAGCAAACTGGCCAAAGCAAAAAATGCAGCCGCCGCTAAGAAGAATCCCATAC
>DBFXIC010000498.1:0-6304 GCA_048455095.1 Anaeromassilibacillus sp. | reverse complement strand
ACCTTCCTGTGCTTGATATTATACCCCATCAAAGCGGGGCTTACAATTGGGCATTGTGCTGATTTATTGTGGCAATCAGTTCAAGCAACCATGCCGGGCGCTTGTCTCCCACGGGAAGCAGTTCACCGTTTCGATATTCGGCCACCAGCACAAAGCCGTTGTCATTGTCGAAAAATTTTGCTTCATCACAGTAGGGCAGCAACTTTACAACATCAGCAAAACGACGGGAGAAGCGGCGTTCCACATCATGATATGGGATATCATGCCCACCCTTTGCCACACGGTTTTGAATACGGTGCAGGCTTTCTGAAAGCGTATCCAGCCCCACATAGTACAGGCGGATATAATAGCCAGTTTCTTTGGCTCTCTTGGCAAGGCGCTTTGGATATCCACCCGAAAGCGTGGTTTCCTGTGTGAGATTTATGCCATCTGCAAGCGCCCTTTCGATGCGCTCCACAGCCAGTTTGCCGCCCTCGTACTCATCACCGCCCGTCTCTGCCGTGATTTTATCCGGGTCAACAATAACACCTAAGTCGGTACGTTCGGCTTTCAATGAACCCGTAAGGCTGGATTTCCCCGCACCGTTCACGCCGCCGATCAATGTAAATACTTTCATTCTGCGGCCTCGCTTTCGTCTATATACTCCATAATATCGCCGGGTTGACATCCCAGCAGACGACAAAGCCTCGTAATGGTAGATGTATTGACATCATGCCCCTTTATTAGCCTATCAACGATTGTAGGAGAAATACCTGCTTTTCTCAAGTCGAACTTTTTCAGCCCCTTACTTTCCATGAGCTGAAACAGCTTTGCATAAGACATTGGCATCATAATCACCTCTCCCGCATTATTGTACACTAATATATACATCAAGTCAACAATTCGCGAAGCATTTTGTACACAAAAATATACAATTCCGAGTGTACATATTTGTGTACAATGCGAATTGATAAAGTGTACCGAAAAGTGTACAATATAATCACAGGGACAGGGAAGCGGCAAACCGAAAGCGAGGTGAGCCGCATGACCTGCAAAGTATGGGCGACGCTGGACAGGCAAACGCAATTGCAGTTGTTCGCCGCGTACATTGCAAAAATAAAGGCCGCCACGCGGTAACGTGACAGCCTAAGCGGAAACCAAGCCATTGCAAAGCCGCTTCCCTGCTCTGTATTTTACCACATCACCCACACAAAATGCAACCCTTGGGATTGGGATTTGAAAGCAGTCACCGAAGAATAAATAACAGGCTGCCCTACCGGCCAGATGGGGAGAAAGGAAGAAAGATTATGAATTTTAAAATTACTATTAAGGAAGTCCACAAAGCGGTTGTTTATGTCGAGGCGAACAGCTACGCACAGGCGTTAAAAAAGGTTGAAGATGAATATTGGAAGAACCCGAACGATTACTTGTTAGAGCCAGAAGATACATTTTTTGAGTAAAGCAAAGCGATATAAAATCAAATAAAAATAGGCTGCCCTATCGGCCACACGGGGAGAAAGAGAAAGCGCTATGAAAGAAGTAGGAATTGAATTTTGCGATAATAAAGAAATCTTTTATATCTGGGATGATGGAGAATATTATATGATAAATGGCTCGACTGGATACCCTAAACGGGATTGGCTCCTCTCCGATGCCGTAAAACATTACAAATCCGATGACGCAAAATGTGAAAGATTTGAAAGTGAGTGGAACGCGTGGTGCGGTTAAGTACTGCTCACCGCATTTACTAATTTAGCCATAAGCCCGCCCCGGAGGTCACGAGGGCAGAAAGGAGTATTTCCTATGGTAGCATATTACGAAAACGAGGCCGCCGTCATTGCCGCTCTGAAGCGGGCTAAGACGCCGCAGGAGGTAATTAAAATAGCTCAAGATTTAGAGCAGCGTATGGCTCCATCGCACTGGATACAAAGAGCCGTACAGGCGCTCTACTCTATGACTTGACGCGCCACGCCCATTGACCAATAGAAAACCGTCCCGGAAGTATGGGGCAGAAAGTGCGAAAACGATGAAGAAGATCCTTTATATCAACGGCACCGAAACTGCGCAGCGGCTCACAGCGCCCACACACTGCGCATAGGGACAGCAACGCGACTTCAATGTCACATACCCCGTATAAGTGGTTAAACGCCTATATGGCGAAAAAAACGGCACAATAAAAGGAGAGGGCCTGCCCTCTCCTTTTACTTTGGTTCCCTCCTGCCAATTTTTCTATGTACGGCAGGTTCTGCATTGGGAATTCGTTCGAGAATGTCGCTCAGGTCACAATTTAGAGCTTCGCAGATCAGGTCGATGTGCTCCAAATTCACGCGCTCGGCGAATTCGTGGTAGTACTCGTTAATTGTTCCCGGCCGAATGCCTGTGGCCCGAGAGAGGTCTGCTTGCGTCCAGCGAAGCTCGCCCAGCTTGCGGGACAGTAAAATTCTAATCACACGCATCGCTCCTTGTCCTATTCTATCGCCATGCAGCACTTTCTTTCTTGGGGGTGTAGCGATATGACGAAAATTGTCATAATATTACAGAAAGCGCCACACATGGTTAATTTTGCCATACATGGATAGTGGGAGGGCAAAAAGCTAGTTAGCCTTTAAACAAAAAAGCCCCCGGTCAGGATATCGAAATCTCCTGACCGGGGGACGTTATATCTATTCAGCGCTCGGCGCGCTGAGCGCCTGCATCTTCTTCACAAGGTCGCTCACATAATTCGCGCCTCGGCTGGCAAAAACGCCCGTAAGCGCAATGCCAATCCATGCCACGTTGAAATTCACACCCAACGCGGCGTAGAAGTCCGCTCCAACACCAAAGCATAGCAGCACGCCCAGCGCAACGGCCCCCGCCTGCGTGGCGGCGGTTTTCCACTGCTTTTCGATAATGGCCCTGCCGAAGGTCTTGGCGTATTCCACCAGCGCCTCCACCGTTACGGCCATCATAAGTACAAGTACGATCATGTTCATTGTCCTTTTCCTTTCTATCCGTTTCTGATTTTAAGTGTTTCGCAGCGCCGAACGATATCTCCCACAGAATGGTCGCCGTCGCCCAGCGCCTCGTATTCCTTGTAGCAGCCTTTCAGCGTTTCCATACCATACGGCGGAATTTCTCCGGCCTCAAGGTAATGCAGGCCCAAATCGATGATTTTCGCGCGCAACAGCATTTTCACGCCGCGCTCCACAGCTTTGTCCTTTTGATTTGTGTTTCGGATGCGCGCCCCCGCCCACCCGGCAAACGCCGTTACGATGGGCAGAAGCGCCGTAAACAGGTTTTGGAGGAAGTCCCACACAGCCTATACCTCCTCGTAAGTTTTCTCAAAGATATCCGGCTTGCAAGGATAGAACTCACCGTTCACCCCGCGGATGATATAATCGCCGAGCTGTGCGGTCATCGTTCCCTCAAGCGTACCAATACGCAATGTTGGTGCTGTGCCCGCATAGCTTATGCGGACCGGGTCAAGCCCGAGTGCAAGCAGCGCGGAAATGCACTCTGTAGAATAATCAAACCTCACAGCTTCCACTGTAACAGGCTTTTTTTGATATTGAGCCACATCTATACCCCCGCGACGTATGCCTTTACGTCTGCAAGACGCTTGTCCGCTTCATCGGCGCGGGCGTTTGCTGCTTCAAGCTGCGCTTCCAATTCCGCCGTGTCTTCGCCGCCGCCCTGCGCCACACAGGCCGCGAACGCATCGCCCGGGGAAAGCGTCACAAGCTGGCAGCGGTCGGCCAGCACGGCGGCGTAACGCTGCACTCCCGCCACGAAGATGCGAACCCAGCTGTACCCGCCGGAGTTGCCCACCTCGGCCTGCACCGGATAGCATGTCCCCTCGGTCAGCTTGCCGCCGTTATAGGCCTTGTCCACCGCATTCACATCGGGCGCGGTGAACACCTCGCACTTGC
The DNA here is from genome assembly GCA_048455095.1 of Anaeromassilibacillus sp. GTDB lineage: Bacteria > Bacillota > Clostridia > Oscillospirales > Acutalibacteraceae > Anaeromassilibacillus. The sequence continues at coordinate 2,417 of DBFXIC010000498.1, read as the reverse complement.
CGCTTGTCACCTTCAAAAATTTCATGTCGTTGTCCTCCGTTTCGTCGATTGCTTCGCCATATGTCCCCACAGCGTTGGGGTGCCCAGTGTATGCCGTAGGATCAAGCCCCGCCCCGGTGGTCGTGGCCCGCACCTCGAAATGGCAGTGTGCAAAGGGCGGGCTTGCCAGCGCCGCGTTGCCCGTGTTGCCCATCACCGCCAGCGCATCACCGCTTTTCACCCGCTGGCCCACGGATACCAGATTCCGCGCGTTGTGGCAGAAATACAGGTAGTTCACCGCGTCCGGCGTCTGGCCCGCGTCCAGCTCCACGCACACATACCAACCCCATTCCCACGTTTTGCTGCCTGTGGACTTGTCCACTTTGCGGGCCGTAATAACCCGCCCGGAAATGCTTTTGCCCTTATAATCAGGCATCAGGATGGTGGTGCTATCTAATCCTTCCTCATCACTGCCGCCGTGCCAGCCCTTGCCGTTGTTTCGGGTATAGCCCCACCGGCTGTACCCGTACCGCACCCGCGTGCGGCCCTTAAAAATAGCCATATATCATGCCTCCTTTATGACACTTTGATTCTTTGTAAATATGTACTCAGTTTTGCGCCATTGTCCACGCACGTTGTGAAGCACACAAAATACAGTCCGGTGAGCTGCGTGGTGTCCAGCGTCACAGAATGCGGTCCTGCTGTGTTAAAACTGATACGGCTACATACGCCGCCCGTCGCCGAGATGGGCTGATATTTATTTTCAAACCTCTGCGTGACACCCATGCTTGCGTATCCACCGCCCCACATCTCGGAGGCGGTAAAAATAGCCGTCAGCCCGGAAATGTGCGTCAAATCTATCTGCTTCACCGTAGACACAAGTACGCCCTGATAGAGCTGTCCATCATAGGGCATGTACGCTTTCATGTTGTCTGCATTGATGGTCAGTTGGCCATTCAGGCCAGATACCGCGCCAGGCGTATTGCCGAACCAATAATCATTGTGAGCCATATAGGTGTCCTTCTGCTGCCAGCCGCCCGTCCACTCGGTGATCTGATCCCCTGCATTGTACAGGTAGTCAGGGATACGCTGCCAGACCACGCGGCCGTTGAACAGTACCCGGGCACGGTCAAGACCGTTAAATCGGACATGCGCACTTTGCGGGATAAGCCGCCCGTTGAATTTCAGCCCCATCACTGCCACCAGATTTCAAGATCGTCGCCATTCATGTTCATGCTGAAGGTCTTGCCGCCGATCTTCAGACTGTTCCCGGCGGTCAGCCCCGAATATGTCCCGCTGGTATTGGCCTTCCCGTTCAGTTTGCTGTCGGTCTCGGATTTGGTATAAGAGCCCACCTGCGCGGCGGTTGTCACATGAGGGTTATTCTTGTCGCCCAGATGTGCGATGAGCGCCGACACCGCCGCGGCCAATTTACCAAAAGCTGTTGCCAGTTTCTCCCGCGGAGTGAGTGCCGCCGGAGTGACTGCGGGCGTGAACTCCGGTGCGACTGCATAGGGTACGTCATCGTCGTCCAGCTCCAGCAACAGGTTTGCGGCCAACGCGCCCCAGGCGTCTCCCTGCTGTTGGACAGTACTGGACACCTCTACGGAAACATCCTCCAGTACAGCCGCGCCTTGCCGGTTGCGGAACGTCAGCCTGGGCTTCCCGTCCGCCTCCTGCACGATCATGTCTTTAAATGTACGCGCCAAATATGCCACCTCCCATAGAAAAGGCCAGTGTCTGCCTCGCGTTTTGTTCTGCCGTCAGGGCTGTGTACAGCCCCAGCAGTGCGCTCTCGATGCGGTTCAGGTCATCATAGTTCCATACGCGACCATTGGCTGCGTATGCCCGCGCCCTCTCCGAGCGGGGTGGACGGAACGTGTTGTCCAGCAGCGCGTCCACATTGTTATCCACGTTGGCAAAGAACTCCACATACGGAAATTCTGCCGGGCCATAGTCTGCCATATCTGCCAGAGGGAACGGCAGATATAGCTGCCGGGCCATGTCCCGCAGATGCAGAATATTACCTCGGATACGGACATAGTCAGGGTCGACCCTGACGGGGTCTGTTTCCTGCCAATCAGTTTTTGGCGTTATCCATGCCATCGCGTTCCCCCCGCTTAAATATCGCTTGCCAGCCGTTCTCCGAGCGTAACGGATAACTGACGCCCGTATACGGCCGGGGCTTTGCTGGTTTCTTTCTGTTTCTCGACCTCTTTATCCTCCCAGTCGCCCACAAGGGCGTATGCGGAAAAATCCTTATGCGCAACTCCGGTCAACTGTTCATCCGGTTCATCCGCCGTCTCGTTGTCTGGGTAATAGATGGTAAAGATTTCAAGGTTGTCGGGGACGATATCCGCCCGGATGGCGTCAAACTGTTCTGCATCCGCCCGGAACGTGAGCTGCACCGTATTGCGCCGGCGGTTGCGCATCATCCC
>DBFXIC010000497.1:0-5434 GCA_048455095.1 Anaeromassilibacillus sp. | reverse complement strand
TCTCACAACCAAGCAAAGCGTCAGCACAATGCCCCCTATGCCGAAAAGAATCGCCGGCAACAAGTAGGACGTACGGAAAATATCGATATCCGGCCACTCATTGACGGTAATATACCGATATAGGATATATTCGACCTCAGCGGCAAACCCATTTATGGCATTGAGCAGGGTACTCAACGTCACACCGAGCATGATGGAAAAAGCACCGATAAGAACCAAAATGGTCATCTTCCGATGATACCAGTTCTGTTTTGCGAGCTCGTCAATATTGACTTCCTTTGCAACCGTATCTTCACGAACCTGTCCCTTGACCAGTTGATCAAGGGACACATGGAACAGCTCGCTTAATGCGGCAAGCTTGTCCAGCTCGGGGGCGGATTGATCCCGTTCCCATTTTGAAATAGACTGCCTGGATACCTCCAGTCCCTCCGCCAGCTGTTCCTGTGAAATTCCCGCGGCCTTTCTCAATTCGTGAATCCGTTCTCCCAATGTCATGATATGCTCCTCCTCTTTGAAGTTCTGCTCTATTGATACATCAAATCCAGAAAGATGTCCACATCATATCCGTGGAAATTTGTCAACCGACGGTTGCAAAACAGCAGTTTCGATCATTTTGTGTCTTTTGGAGAAGCTTAAGGGATTTACAACACATCACAGGGCGAAGGCCGCAGGGAACAAAATGCCTGAATGTTGTATTTTGAGAAACAGGCATATTATTTACACAAAGACACCTTGTCCCTTGTGATGTCCGCCAGTGTGACGCAGCCGGTCATCTTCATCACGTCGCGCAGTTCGGCGAGGATTTTCTGCGTGTACACGGTCACGCCTTCCGCGCCGCCGCCGCACGCCGCCACCACGTAGGGGCGGCCGATCAGCACCGCGTCCGCGCCAAGCGCAAGCGCTTTAAAGACGTCCGCACCCGTGCGAATTGCGCCGTCGACGAAAATTTTTGCCCGATTTCCCACCGATTTCCGGATGGCGGGCAGCATCTCCGCCGGCGCGGGAGTATGGTCCAGCACACGTCCGCCGTGATTGGAGACGACGATGCCGTACGCGCCGGTATCCACAGCCTTTCTGGCGCTTTCCGGCGTCATGATGCCCTTGAGCAGGAAAGGAAGACTGGTGGAGGAGATAATCTCTCTCAGCTCGTCCACATCTTTGGCGCAGACGGGCTTTCCCGCCGCTGCCAGCAGAGGCAGTCCGGCAGAGTCAATGTCCATACAAAGCGCCATGGCGTTGGCCGTCTCCGCCAGGCGGATTCTTTCGAGCACCTTTTCCTTGTCCCAAGGCTTGATTGTCGGCACAGCAACGCCGTCCGCGGCCTGTACGGCGCTGAGCGGGTCGGTAAAGTAGTTGTCCGCCGCGCCGTCGCCGGTAAAGGCCGCACAGCCCGCCTCCTTTGCACCGGAGACCAGCACTTCGGCGTAGGTTTTCTCATTAAAATAACCGTTATAATTGTTGGAAAGACCGCTGATCGGCGCGGCAAACACCGGGCCGGCAAACGTCCTGCCAAAGAAGGAACAGGAGGGATCCTGCCCTTGGTTGGTGTAGATCAAATCCATGTGGATCTTGACGCTCGCCAAAAACTCATAGCTGTGCGTGAAAGCGCTGCCCGTACCCTTGCCGCCTGTACCCGGGATCTCCCCACGGCAGGCGACGCCATTGCATTCCCGGCAGACCCGGCAGTTTGGCGCCATCACTTTTCTTGCATTTTCTAAGATTTCACGATACTCCATTTTATATTCCCGCCTTTCTCTGCGCAAAGTATAGCATATTTTTCAGAGGGTTTCCATTCCAAAGCAAAAGAAGGGCATAAAAATCAGGCATGGCGGAAAGGACAATTCCTGCCATGCCTGGAACAACCGCAATGGGCCGCTTAGATGCTTTCACAGGGTTGGATGGTAAAATCCGTGATGACCTCCTTTTCACTTCCAGCGGGAGAATAGACGAAACGGTCGATATGATCTCCTTCATAGAAGTATTTCGGCGGCGCGGGGCGGTAATGATAATCGAACGTGTCAATGATAACGAGCTTTACCTTCATGCGTGCGGCCAGGATGCTCTTGATGTACACGCTCGCCTGCTGGCCGGGGATCACATCCTCACGGCTTTCCGCCAGGCCCGCCAGATTGGGGGAGAGCTCCACAAAGATGCCGTACGGCTCTACACTGCGCACGATTCCCGCGACGGTTTCCCCGGCGGAGAACATCGCCACATTTTCCTCCCAGGTGCCGAGCAATTCCTTATGGCTCAATGTAATGCGCCCATTTTCGATGGATTTAACGATTGCACGGATATTCATGCCAACCGTGAAGCGCTCTCTCGGATGATCGATGCGCGAAACGGAGATCGCGTCGATGGGAAGCAGCGAAACAATGCCGCAGCCGATGTCAGCAAAAGCGCCGAAATTTTCCAAATGGGTGATTTGGGCATTGATGATATCGCCGGGGGTCAGGCGGCGGATAAACGCTTCCCGGCATTTTTCCTGTGCGGCTCTCCGGGAGAGCAGCGCCGTGGTATGGCCATCCCCGTCCTTTTGGAATCCTGTCACGACAAAGCATACCGGGCGGTTTACCCGGGAGATGATCGCAATGTCGCGCACAGTTCCCTCACGGATGCCCAGCGCCCCTTCGTCACGCGGGATAACACCCTTTACACAGCCCAAATCGACCAGTAAATTGTGCGCGCTGTCGCATACCAGCGCGCGTCCTTCCAAAATTTGACCCGTGCGGCAGGCTTCGATCAGTGCGGCCGTGCTCTGTAAAGCAGCACGGTTCTCCACCGTGTCGATTAGCCAGCCCTCGGGGTAATATTCAACCATTTTGAACCCTCCTTATCTCTTACATGTTCATCTATATGCGTTTCAGAGGGAGGGCATTCGTTCCCAAGGAAGATTCAGAGTTGGTTTTCTTCGCACATTTTTATATGATATAGTTGGAAAAGGTGATCATTTTGTGAATTTCTGCCCGCTTTACTTGCATATTTTCCGGGAATATACTATGATTGATTTATTGTCCCGAAAAATCGGGAAAATCTGATTGAGTAGAAAGAGAGAGTTTCAACAATGAAAAATGGCAGACGTAGAATGATTAGCGCACTTTTGGCCTGCGCTTTGATGGTATCCATGACGGCATGCGCCGGAGACGCCGGTTCCCCTTCCAACGCGGGCGATGAGCCGGAGAACTCCAGCACGGGTTCCTCGATGAGTTCCTCTGATGGCGCGGAGAGCCTTCCGGCGGAGGATGTGAAGATTTCCGCGGACGCGGAGGATCATGTGCGCGAGGACGACGGCAAGCCGGTCGGCTATCAGCTTGAAAAGCCTGCCGATGGCGAGGAGATCGCCGTGCTGCATACGACGATGGGCGACATCCGCATCCGTCTGTTCCCAGACGCAGCCCCCAAGGCTGTGGAAAATTTTAAAGGCCTTATCAAAGACGGCTATTACAACGGCATCGTTTTTCATCGCGTAATCGACAATTTCATGATTCAGGGCGGCGACCCAACCGCGACCGGCACCGGCGGCGAGAGCATTTGGGGCGCGCCATTTGAGGATGAGTTCAACACAAACCTGATCAATTTGCGCGGTGCGCTCTCCATGGCGAATTCCGGCGTCGATACCAACGGCAGCCAGTTCTTCATTGTACAGTGCAAGGATAAGCTGACGGACGACACGGCGGAAAACATGATGACCACCATGTACATGAACCGTCAGACCTGTAAGGCGACGCTGATGATGAACGAGAAGGGCGCTTCCGGCGCAAGCCAGGAGGAAATGAACGCCTATGTGGACGGACTGAACAACGCACTGAATGAGATCTATGCAAACGGCATTCCGGAGGATCAGAAAGCCGTCCTACAGAAGGCAGTAGACGTCTATAAGGAAGTTGGCGGCACGCCGCATCTCGATTATAAGCACACCGTGTTCGGCCAGGTCTTTGAAGAGGATATGGCGATTGTAGACCAGATCGCTGCAGTGGAGACGGACGACAACGACAAGCCCACCACGGACGTGAAGATCGAAAGCGCAGAGATCACCGCTTATCACGCGGAATAACAGGGCCCGCCCGGATAGAGGAGGGAAAGAAACGATGAATGAATATGAATGCGACCAGCCGAATCAGGAGGGAGAAAACGGGTATACAGCGCCTCAGCCGCCCCAACAGCCTCAGCCGCCCTATCCGCCTCCTTATGGAGTACAGCCGCCCTACGGAGGGCAGACGCCGCCCCCGTATCCACCGCCTCCCTATGGGCAGCCGCCTTACCAGCCGTATGGCAATTATCCACCACCCAAGCCCACAAAAATGCGGGTAGCCTCCAATCCGGAAAACGTGAAGCTGTTCAATATCCTGTCCTATTTCAGCTTCCTGTGGATTGTGGGGTTAATCGCCGACGGACGCAATCCCAAGGTGCGCTATCATATCAACCAGGGGATTATCCTTTCTATTTTTGAGGTGGTACTGGGGCTGGTGATCAGCCTGTTGAGCGGACTGTTTACTTCGGTGTTTTCCTTGACGCTCGGCGGCGTGATGGTCTTTTCCCAGTTGGGAGCAACCCTTGTGGGTCTGCTGCAATTGGCGCAGTTTGGTGCGGTTGCCGCGCTGATTATCGTCGGTGTGATGCATGCGGTACAGGATCGTGAGGAACCGCTGCCGCTGATCGGCAATCTTTTTACCGTGTTGAAATGACCGGCCGCTTTTTTGGACAAAAAACCGGATAGATTTCCGGAATATTTCTATCAATCAATATCGCCCGCCGCATTGACAACCGATGCGGCGGGCGATATAATTTTTGAGTGTTTTTGCAGGAACGTATAGAAAAACTTGCAGAATATTCATGGAAACAGATGGAAAAACAAATATTATGAAAGATGGAAATTTAAAAATCGCGTAGGAGGGAAAGACATGTCTGTAAAGTATATTTTCGTCACAGGGGGCGTGGTCTCCGGTTTAGGCAAGGGAATCACAGCGGCGTCCCTGGGCCGCCTGTTAAAGGCGCGCGGCCTGCGGGTAACCATGCAAAAATTTGACCCATATCTCAATGTGGACCCCGGCACCATGAATCCATTCCAGCACGGCGAAGTGTTTGTCACCGACGACGGCGCGGAGACGGATCTCGATCTCGGGCACTATGAGCGCTTTATCGACGAAAATCTAACGCAGAACAGCAATGTCACCTCCGGGCGCGTCTATTGGAACGTCATTTGCAAGGAGCGAAACGGCGATTACGGCGGCGGCACCGTGCAGGTCATCCCGCACATCACCAACGAGATCAAGGCACGCATTTCCGCGGGCAAGGAAAACATCGACGTCGCACTGATCGAAGTCGGCGGGACGGTGGGCGATATTGAGAGCCTGCCGTTTTTAGAGGCGATCCGCCAGTTTGCGGCCGAGGTGGGCCGCACGAACTGCCTGTTTATCCATGTGACGCTGGTGCC
>DBFXIC010000496.1:0-13174 GCA_048455095.1 Anaeromassilibacillus sp. | reverse complement strand
CAGCGGGAAATTTTGAGCATTTTCATCAAGAAAATGATCAATATTCCACATTGCATCCTGGTAAAACAGTTGTTTGTAACAGGATGCGTTAGAAGCAATCCCAATTTTTTGGAAGGACTGAATGTCGTTATAAGAATCGTCAGGTAAATTGAAAAACGGATTTGGACCATACATAATGATATGCGCCTCATTTCTCCTATAACGTTTTTGTGTATAAGATTTCTCATAATAATAATAATAAATTTGCAGCATATAAAAAATAGAAAACGAGTAAAGAAGCAATTTTTGAAATGTTTGAGCGCAACTATAGAAATTGCCTTTTATGGCAAGAAGCAATATTATGTATATAAACAAGCGCGCTATGTTGTAATAAACTATATATTTTGCCCAATTGATAATTGTAAAATTACAGATTGTAAGTACATCTAAAAGAGCGGATGAAAAGGTGCCGAATAACCGTTTGAAAATGGGCGGCAGAAGAAAGTAAGGAGATAAAGATGAAACATGTATTAAAAAATACAATCAGCCTGATTTTGGCAGCCATCTTTTTGGTGTTGCTTTTGGCGGCGTGCGGGGGGACATCGTCCGCCAGTACAGGCTCGGCCTCGGGCGCGTCGTCTCAAGAAGCTGCATCCACATCAACACAGGTACAGGAAGTTACGCTGGGATATACTTGGTGGGGCAATCAGGTACGCGCTGAACGTACAACGGCTGTGACAGAAATGTATACAGCGTTGCACCCCGAGGTCACGTTTGCGTTGGAGTATTGTGATGGCGGTTCTTATAATGATTTGATTACGACGCGTGCAGCCGGGGGAGACCTGCCCGATCTGATTCAGGTAGACTATGACGCTGTCCCCCGTTACGCTGATAAAGGCCTTCTCATTCCCCTGGATGAGTATGTAGAGGCCGGAATTATTGATCTTTCCAAGTGTGACGCAAATACCATCGCAGCGGGAACGGTGGATGGAAGTTTGTATGCCTTGAGTATGGGCAATAATGCCCGCTGCATGTTCTATGATGCCAGTTTGCTGCAAGAATTGGGCCTGACGATTAGCATGGAACCCACTTGGGAAGAATTCAAAGAAATTGGACAAAAAGTATATGAAGCCACTGGAATCAAAACAAGCTATTGTTGGCAAATCACCTATGCGGAAACACTGCGCAATACGATTCGCGGTGCGGGCTATGAATTCTATAACGAGGAGCAGACGGCACTGGGATTTGATGATCCGACCATAATTGAAAGAGCCTATCAAGAATTGGCGGAGGCAGGCGCTGCCGAATGGGTTGTGGATCCGTCGGAATATGCTGGCATCACTGGGTCGGAGTTGGAACCTATTGTTGCAAGCAAGGCTTGGAACGCATTTTTAACATCTAATATGGGCGTGGGCCTTCAGTCTGCCATGGGCGAAGACAGGACGTTGGGTATCTGTATGCAGCCGACCTTTTCGGATAAGAGCCGTCAGCCATGCTATGTACAGCCTTCTCAGCTGACAGGATTGGGCTCCTCGGGCACAGATGCGGAGAAAAAAGCCGCTGCCGCTGCTCTGAATTATATTATTAACGATATAGATGCCAATAAAGTATTGTTGAACGAGCGCGGCGTTTCGATGAACAGCGAAGTATGTGAAGCCATTGCGAATGATTTGGATGAGGTTTCTCAAAAAATTTCTGATTATGTGACATATGTCGCCGAGCACGGCGCGCCGGCTCCAGCGCTGGAACCGGCTTGTTCTTCCGAGATTTTCGAGCTGGAAAAAAATATACGGCAGAAGGTACTGTTCGGGGCCGAGACACCGGAAGACGCTGCTGCAGAATTTATGCAGGGCGCAAACAAGATCCTTGCTGAAAATGCAGGCTGACTCGGATTCGGCAACGTAAGAAACCGGTAGCTCTATAAGTAGAGAGACAGTTTGGCGATACCTAAAGAGTCCAGACTGTCTCTTTATCTTTACAGTAATTATAAATTTGGAGGTCTTCTACGGATGAAACAGGTTAGAATGGGCATTATTGGTATTGGCGTCATGGGCTCTCGCCATGCGGAATATCTTTTTGAAGGCGAGGTAAAAAACGCTGTTTTAGCGGCTGTTTGTGATATTAAACCGAATCGCTTGGAATGGGCAAAAGAGAAATTCGGTGAAGCGGTGGCCCGGTTTGATAAAGCGGAAGAATTGATCGCAAGCGGCTTAGTGGACGCTGTTTTAATCGCCGTTCCACATTATCAGCATGCGGAATATGCAATTTGTGCTTTCCAGCACGATCTTCATGTGATTTGTGAGAAGCCGGCTGGTGTGTATGCCAGACAGGTGGAGGAGATGAATGCCGTAGCGGAAAAATCCGGGAAGGTATTTAGCATGATGTATAACCAGCGAACAAATCCTTATTTCCTCAGGCTCCATGAATTGGTGAAAAGTGGGGAATTGGGAGAACTGCGGCGTATGACATGGATTGTGACGAACTGGTATAGGTCTCAGAGTTACTATGATTCCAGCGATTGGCGTGCCACCTGGGATGGAGAGGGCGGCGGTATTATGATTAATCAGTGCCCGCACAACCTTGACATGTGGCAATGGATATGCGGTGTTCCCAATCGTATCCGCAGTTTTTGCCAATTTGGGCGATATCATACCATTGAAGTAGAAGATTCGGTTACGGTGTATGCCGAATACGGCAATGGAATGACGGCCCAGTTCATTTCTACTACAGGGGAACCACAGGGAAGCAACCGATTAGAAATCACTGCAGACCGGGGGAAAGTCGTAATTGAAGAAACCGGCAATAACGAGTTTAAATTTACTTATTGGGAATTTGAACAATCAGAGCGGGAATTTAATGCTACATATGCAGGAGGCTTTGGAGAGCCGAAAGCCAGGATTACAGAGTTTGTTCCCGACCATATGTTCCCTTATTTTGACGGGCACAAAAAAATCACGCAGAATTTTGTCAACGCAATCCTTTACGGAGAGGAATTGATTGCTCCGGGTCCGGAGGGGCTTAAAGCGGTGCAAATTTTCAACGCCATCTATCTTTCGTCCTGGACGGACGGCTGGGTAAACGTGCCTGTGGATGAAGAAGTCTATATGGCCAGATTGGACGAACAAAAGAAAAAGTCTACGATAAAAAAATCTTCTCGTACAATTGAAATGGACATAGCGACCTCTAAATAAAACTGAAGCAGGGCTGGAATGAGGTGCCCGCGTAACGATCACTCTTGAAAATGAAAGGAGCGCGTGGAGGTTATGAAAAAGCGCCTGTCCCGCAAATGGTGGCAAAATACGCTCACCGGATATGCATTTATTGGGGTTTTTTGTATTGGTTTTATCTGCTTCACGGTCATCCCCATTCTCGCGTCGCTTTACTATTCTTTCTGTGATTATGATGTGCTCTCCCCGGCAAAATTTGCAGGAATAAAAAATTATCTTGCCTTGTTTGAGGATGAGCAGTTCTGGATTTCACTGAAGGCAACTCTGATGTATGTAGTGTTTTCAGTACCGCTGAAATTGGCATTTTCGTTGATGATCGCAATGCTGCTGTATAAAACAAATCGGCTTACAGCATTTTACCGCGCGGCATATTATCTGCCTTCTATTGTAGGCGGCAGCGTGGCGATCGCTATCGTCTGGCGTCAGATGTTTTCGGGTGACGGCTTACTCAACTCGTTGATCAATGCAATATTCGGAACCAATCTGGACAAGTCCTGGATTGGAAGCACGGACACGGCGATCTGGACCTTAATTATTTTGTCTGTATGGCAGTTTGGATCGTCAATGCTGAATTTTTTATCAGGGCTTAAGCAAATACCGATATCGTTATATGAATCTGCCAGTATAGACGGTGCTACCGCTGTACGCCGCTTCTTCCGTATCACACTCCCCATGTTGACGCCAACCATTTTTTTCAACTTAATCATGCAGACGATTATGGGGCTGACCTGCTTTACACAGAGCCTGCTGATTACTCGCGGGGAACCCATGAATACAACGCTTTTTTCTGCTGTGTATATTTATCGTACATCCTTTAAGTTTTATAAGATGGGGTATGGCTGTGCGCAGGCTTGGGTATTGCTGCTCATCATTGTGGTGTTTACAGCACTGCTTTTCAAATCGCAGGATAAATGGGTATTTTATGAGACAGACGCCAGAAAGGGAGGTTGATTTCGGATGCACATCGGTATGGCGAAGCAAAGGCTCATCGGAAAAATCGTGTATCATGCTTTTTGTCTGTTTCTCGCGGTAGTTATGCTGTATCCGCTACTGTGGATGATCTTTAGTTCTTTTAAAGAAACGGATTTGGTTCTGCGCGAGGCGTCAAAACTGCTTCCGGATAAATGGACATTGGAAAATTATTTTAACGGCTGGAAGGGATTCTCTAAAATCACATTTGGGACATTTTTTAAAAACTCGTTTATTGTGGCGGGACTCGCTACGCTGGGTGCGGTATTTTCTTCTGCAGTGATTGCATTTGGGTTTGCGCGTATCCGGTTTCCGGGTTCGAACTTCTGGTTCGGATGCATGATGATTACGCTCATGCTGCCATTCCAGGTGGTCATGGTGCCGCAGTTTCTGCTGTATTCCAAGTTGGGTTGGGTAGGAACTTTCCTTCCCCTTATCGTACCGTATTTTTGTGGACAGGCATTTTTCATCTTTTTAGACATGCAATTTATTCGCGGTATCCCAAAGGATCTGGATGAAGCTGCCGCCATTGACGGATGCAATCCATTCAGTGTATTCGGACGCATCATACTTCCATTAATCGTACCTGCACTGGTCACGTCGACAATTTTTTCTTTTATTTGGCGCTGGGAAGATTTTATGGCGGCGTTTTTGTTCATCAATAAGCCGGAAAATTATACCATAAGCCTTGCATTAAAGCTTTTCAGCGATCCCTCGGCTTCTTCAGATTATGGGGCAATGTTTGCCATGGCAACGCTGTCTATTCTGCCGGCATGTCTGCTGTTTATTTTCTTTCAGAAATACTTGGTGGAGGGAATCGCCACAACGGGCCTGAAAGGGTGAACAGGGCGCAGGTTTTACACACCGTTCTGCGGTCATTAGGTACGGCAGAACCATTAACAGGAGGTAACGCATGAAATTCAGTTTCAGCACATTAGGTTGTCCCTATTATACTTTTGAGGAAATGATAGATCTTGCCAAACGCAGCGGCTACACAGGTGTTGAATTCCGTATTTACAAAGGTACTGAGGATTTGCGGGTGCTGGAGGAATTCCAGCGTCCGGGCATTGGAGCAACGCGACGCCTTTTTCAAGAAGCGGGACTGCAGGTCGCATGCGTCTCAAGCAGCGCACGTTTTGCGTATCCGGATCCGGAAAACCTGAAGACTCAGCTTAAGCTGGCGGAGGATTTTATGCAGATCGCATCGGATTTGGAATGTCCCTATGTACGTGTATTTGGCGGACCGTATCCCCTTAATTTTACAGACAGGCCAAAGGCAGAGCCGTTTATCGAAGAATATCGGGCGTCCATTCCACCTGAAAAGATCGCGGGCCTTACGAGAGAGGAATGTGACAAGTGGATCATGGAATCTCTGGGGAAGGTAGGAGATATGGGAAAAAAATACGGCGTGATGCCACTGATGGAAACGCATGATGATTTTTGCAGCGGCAAAATCGTGCGCCGTCTCATCGATGGAAGCGGAAGCGACAATGTGGGTATTTTATGGGACTGCCTGCACCCCTTCCGCTATGGGATGGACCTGCATGAAACCTTTGAGGAAGTGCGGGATAAGGTTCACCATGTTCATATGAAGGACTCTTCTGACTTGACCCCTTGGGGATTCACACCTGCACTGGTGGGCAACGGGCAGATGGATATCCGAACGGCAGTGAACATTCTCAAAGAGAACGATTACAGTGATTTTGTAAGCTTTGAGTGGGAGAAACTGTGGTTCCCAGAGGTAGAGGAGCCGGACGTCGCGTTTCCGCAGTTTTTGGATGCGGTTTCGGCGATGCTCTGATTTTTCGCATCTACATTGATGCATGCAATGCCACAGCGCGACTATACCGTGCTGTGGCATTATTGCAGGAGTGAAAAAGGAGAATGCACAGAATGACGTATCGCCGAATGCAATTTTTGACAGACTTGGCGTACGATATCGTGGGGAATCTATTGTTTGGGACAGGGATGTATATTTTTGCGAGCCAGGCGGGTTTTGCACCGGGCGGAGTGACCGGCCTGTCATTAATTCTGTATCATCTGTTTGATGTCCCCTTGGGAATGGCATCCATCTTGCTGAATATTCCGATTATTCTCTTCAGTTTCCGTGTTGTGGGGAAACTCTTTTTGCTGAAATCGCTGAAGACGATTTTGATTTCATCTTTTATGCTGGATGTGCTGTTCCCACTATTCCCTGTTTATACAGGAGACAAATTTCTCGCGGCTTTTTTCACCGGGCTTTTTGTAGGAATTGGATCCGGGCTGATTTTTCAAAGGGGGTCTTCTACGGGGGGAACGGATTTCCTCGTTATATCGATCAAGCGTCTGGCTCCGCGTTTGAGGATTGGCAGCATCAATTTGATGTTAAATGCCGTTATTATTGGGCTGGGAGGACTTATATTCGGAAATATCGATGCTGTGCTGCTTGGAATCATCAGTTCTATCACAGGGTCGATTATGCTGGATAAAATGATGGCAATCGCACAGAGTAGGGAGGTAGTGGTTATCGTCACGCGCCGTCAAGTGCAAGTGGCAAATGCGATTCAAATGAATCTCCGTCGTGGGACAACTATATTGTCTGCTCGGGGCGGTTATTCCGGCGAACAGAGCGGTACGATTTTGTGTGCCTGTACGCACGCGCAGACTTATATGTTACGGGATGTTGTGTATCAAGAGGACACGCAAGCATTTGTAATGATTCTGGAAGCCAGCGCTATTCTGGGAAACGGTTTTCAGTCCCCGGAAAGCTGGAGCTGATACAGAAGGATGAAAAAAGGCCCGGCAAAGCATCTTGCGGATACTTTGCCGGGCCTTGGCAGAGGGTCAAAATAGATTTCGGGCAGGGTCATAGGGAAAATTATCTTCAAACGGATAAAGAGGCCGGCGTTGATTACGATAATCAAAATTGCGGATTGTAAGCATGGCGGAACCGGGCGTCAATGCAATGTAGCTGTCATTCTGAATGGCTGCAAGCCCGGGATAAAGATATCCGAGCTTTACGACGATGACGTGATAATTACGGTACTCAAGGCCATATTCGGAGAAATCCTGTGCGCACGTAAACGAGACACGCCCTGCGTTGACTATAATGTCAATACCGGAAACAGACAACACGGCCCCGTCCGCATGCCCGCAAGAATTCAGATGCAAGTGTCTGACCTCTGCCCCGCAAAGCGTTACCGCTGTGCCGGCAGGGTTGTGCCTAGCTCCGAGCGTTATATCCATAACTGCTCCAATCCCGGCCTGCTCACAAGCACTTACAGCCACTTCATCCCACAGTCCCGCGACCAATACGTTTTGTGCGTTCCGCTCATAAAGCAACTTAAGCATGAAGGCGTTATCACCTGTGGCTCCCGCAGTGACATTATCGCCGGAATCGCTTAAAAATACAATCTTCTGAGGACTTTCCAATGCCATCCGCACAGCATCTTCTGTTTTCAGAGAGTTGCTGCTGAGCTGGAAGTCATGCCGCGTTTCCCAAATATTTTGTGCGGCAGAGCACATTGCGGATTCAATGGGTGCGCGTTCCTTAGCGGTGCCGCACACAACAATTGTGGAGCCATTATGAGGACAGTCGATCCATGACATACCGGTAAAATAAGAGGTTCGCCACACTCCGTCCATTCTTTGAATTGCGTCAATATCTGCAAGGATACGGCGCACATGGGGCGTATCAGTCGTTGCAGCTTCGCCAGGTTGTAACATAGGAATTTTAACAAGGGAGGCCCAGGGAAGGACATTTTCTCGAATGGCCCGGCATAAAAGCGCGGCGGCGATTGCCTGCGTGGCGCCAATATCTACATGCGGTGCCGTACGGTAACCCGTAATCAGATTTGCGTTGCGCACAAGGGAAAGGGAGATATTGCCGTGAAAATCCAGAGCAATGGAGATAGGGACGGACGGCCCTACCCGTTCCCGGATTGCGGAAACAATAAACGCTTCTCCGCTCCCCAGGAATTCCACTTGCATGGAACCATGCAGATACAGCCATATGCCGTTGATGCTACCATCCAGAGGCACGGAGTCGAGTAATTCCATCGCGATATGCCGGAAAGCATTCAGGGAAAGAACTCCTCCCGCGACACAGATGGATTCTGCATAAAGTGAAGGCAGAACAGAATAACCGGCTTCTCGAAAAACCGCTGTCGCTTCGGAAAAGCAAGGCAACATATCTATTCCGCGGGAGATGACAAAATCTTCATATTCTACAGGTACGGGATTAGAGGTGTTGCTTTCCAGATGAAAGCCGCCCATAAAAATTGTCTTCTGCCTCATGTTTGATATCTCCTTTTGTTTAAAGCTGACTTTTTGCAGATGGGTTGCAGTAGACTTGTACCTTTTTTATTATACTGCTAGAGAAACAAACAGGACTATTTCCGTCATTGCACAAGATGTTGCAAAACTTGTTGTTTATTAATGGAGTACAGATCATCAGCTTAGCTAGGGCTTCAGACTGTCGAAAAAGCCTCTGATTACAGGGGCTTTTTTCATAATAATGGTATATTAAACCCAGGTGATATAGAAATACTGGAAAAGAAAAAGCAAGGGTGGAAGATAGCGGAAATCGTGTGTCCGGAAGATATAGTGCTGGCAAACCATCCGCTTAGAAAAGTGGACGCATGAGCCCTTCCCGAAAAAAATAGACAGTAGGAAGCGCAGAAAAATGGAATGGATCACAGAAATGCGGAAGATCTTTCGGTTTAAGCAACAACTGGATTACGCAGACGCAGTTCAAAAGCGAACGGAGAGAGCCAGTCAATGGCAGAATGCGGGCGCAGCATATTGTAAACGGTCTCGATATAGGCGAAAATATCCGTTTGAGCAGCCCGGCTTGAGACATACCGACGCAAATGAACGAGCTCACATTTGGAGCAGCTGAAAAAGTTCTCGGCCACGGCGTTGTCATAGGGGACGCCTTTGTGGAACATGCTTTGACGGATGCCCAGCGCGGCAAGCCTGTCCCGAAAGGCCAGCGCAGCATACTGGACGTTCCTTTCGCTGTGGAAAATCAGGCCAGAGCCGGGCCGTTCACGGCGTACAGCCATATCCGGCGCGGATAGGGTCAACTTCATGTCGATGCGGCTGGAAAAGGCGTAGCCTACAACTTTTCTGGTGCATAAATCTTTGATGGCAGTCAAATACAGTCAGCCCTCGCCGGTGAGAATGTAGGTGATATCACCGACTCAAGCCTGATTCGGTTGAGCAAAAGAAAATTGACGTTTCAACAGATTGGGCGCGATGGGATGACAATGGCGGGAGTTTTTGGTGTCTTTGTAGTTTTTTGCGCATAGAGTGGATTCTTATGATTTTCATCAGCTGATGGACCTTCTCACATGCGCAGGAATGGTGAGCCCTCAGCATGTGATACGGGCTGTCCAGGTCCAGCGCGGGATATTCCCCATGCAGAATACCCGCATGAGCCTTATGTCGGATCCTCTCCATATTGCCCGCAGACTGCTTTGGCTTGTGCCGCCGCCTTTCTGGGAGTACGGTAAAGAAAGAGACGGATGGTTTTGTTGTTATTCAACCCGGCGCGAGACGGGGCTTTTTAGTCCATATTCCGCGCCGCTTTTTTCAGTTTCCACCATCTATTCCTTCAAACGGGTATAGGAGTGCCTGAGTGGAGCTGCGGTATGAGCAGGAAGATCAGTGCCTGCACGCCGCTCGCTAGGGCGATGACTCTGTGGATGTCATAGTTCAGGTACATAAGCGCAGTTTCAGTCGCCACTTTTCCCTACCTTTGCACAAAAAATAGCCTGCGCCGTCATAGTGCTTGATGGTGTCGAAGGGGTGTTCGCTGGTCTGCATGCACTCGCGCTGTTGCTCGACGTCCCAACGGATAAAGAGCATGACCCGGGCACGCGCGCCGAACTTCACGGCGGTGAAGTTCTTCCGTCCGTGCAGCGAGTGGGACGGCAGCGGCAGGCTTCGCGGCTTCCGTAAACCGTGCCGTTCTTTCGATCCCCCTGAAAGAAGAACGGCTTCCCCATGGGGAAGGTACCCGTGCCGTCTGCGCGTGGCGGATAAAGCGGCTTTCTACCGACTGGAACTGCAGCTCAACCCGAAGCTTAGGATTCTGGCAGCAGTCCAGCAGGACGCCGGTATGCAGGCACGCGCGAATTTCTTTCGCTCTTTGGAAGGCCTTTTGCACGTCGAAAATTCTTTCGGACCGATAATCCGGCGAGACAATCCGTTCTGCCCGGTCGTAACGCAATCCCTCGTCCGACATGAATCCGTCCAGCAGGCAGTTTTCAATGTCCTTCGCCCTCTCACAGCCCTTGTCGGCGATGATTGCAAGGGCCTCAACGTCCAGATTTTGGTGCGCCCGCTCTACCGTATCGTGCGTTTGATCCATGTCGTTGTTGTGATTGGCCACCACAAAACCGGTGATTATATGGCTTTCATGGGCCGTGGCGGTCTGCACGTTGTAGCAGACCTTCAGATCCTGCGCTTGGTGGGGCATCATTCGGGCGTCCGGGTCGCTGAAGGTCAGCTGGGTCCCCTTGTGCTCCTCCATTTGCCGGATGCAGGCCTTGTGAAAGGCAATCGCCTTCTGATTTCTGCGGGTCGGGGATATTATCTGGGTCAATGTCCAGAGTGAAGGACTGGCTCAGGCTGCCCCGCTCCAGCATGCGCGAGGAGCGGATTCGATTCGTGTGCCCATACAGATAGAGCTTGAGCAGCGTGCGGACCGAATAGGGCGGCCGCCCCCGTTGCCGCCGGCTGGAACCGGGCAAAACCCAACACCCTGACGTCCAGTTCATCCACAAACGCGCCAATAAACCGCACGGGATTCTCCTGCGTGATTTCGTCATCCGCGTAAATGGGGAAAAAGCTCCTCTACTGCGGACTGGTGTCTTCGATCCATCCTCCGTCTCAAAATAGATGCGGTGCATATACATGTTTACACCGTAGCAAAAGCAACACGTGGACTTGCAGAATATTTAAAAAACGCTTCGCCCTTACCAAGCTGCGCCATTGCCTTTGACAGTCGGAATAAAAGCCGAGAGTTTGCAGCCGTGGCTGCTGAAGTATTGGCGCAGGCCGGTATTCAAGTTTGGTATTATAATGAACTAACTCCTACTCCAATGCTCTCTTTTGCAGTGCGATATCTACACTGCAGCGCCGGAATTGTTATTACGGCAAGTCATAATCCTTCAATATATAATGGCTACAAAGTATATGGTTCAGACGGTTGCCAAATAACATTAGAGGTTGCCTCGCAGATACAGACGTGTATCGCTACACAGCCGATGTTTCCGTACGAAACAAGACGAAAAGAGGGTTGTTTTCCCATAGGGGGAAATTTACATGTGATTCAAAATGATGTGATTGAAGCCTACTATAATGCGATTCTCTCGATGAATATGAGACGGCCGTGTGTGCCTCTACATGTAGTATATTCTCCATTAAATGGTACGGGCAACAAACCAGTACGTGAAATTCTTCATCGGCTGGGTATAATGACAACGGTAGTGCTGGAACAAGAGTGCCCAGATGGTGACTTCCCCACATGCCCGTACCCGAATCCAGAGGATGCAGGGGCACTGCACTGTGCAGCATTGCTGGCGCAAAAAATACATGCGGATTTATTTTTAGCTACTGATCCGGATTGTGATCGCGTAGGAGTAGGAATTATAATAGGTAACGGCGTACGTTTAATTACTGGAAATGAAATGGGAGTTCTTTTATTAGATTATCTGTGCAAACAGCGCATAGCACTAGGGACAATGCCAAAATTGCCTGTGGCCATAAAGACTATAGTGACAACGGAGATGGCGGCTGCAGTTGCCGCATACTATGGCGTAGAAGTGCGGAATGTGTTAACGGGCTTTAAATTTATTGGGGAACAAATTGGTTTTTTGGAAAAAGGTGGAGAACTGGAGCGATATGTTTTTGGATTCGAGGAAAGTTGTGGATATCTCAGTGGGACGTCGGTACGTGATAAGGATACGATAAATGCAGCCATGTTGATCTGCGAGATGGCAGCTTGGTATAAGTCTCAAGGAAAAACGTTGTTAGATGTTCTGAAGCAATTGTATGACAAATATGGATACTACCAAAATCGCATGCTTTCTTTTTCTTTTGCAGGCACCACAGGTATGGAAAAGATGGGTTCTCTATTGGAAAGCATACGAACTCAGCCGCCTAGAAAAATAGCGGAATGGTGTGTGGAAAATATTATAGATTATGCTACAGCGCCTACTGGTCTACCAAAGAGCGATGTATTAAAATTGCACTTAGACAAAATTGCAATCAAACAACAAATTTGTCATACTATTTTTTCTAACTGCTGCATCCAATTTGTACAAGCATTACATAAATCATTCAAAACCTTTTGAGCGCCGGATAATGTTTTGTCTACGCCAGAAAGATACAGCTTAAGTTTGGGTTCTGTTCCCGAAGGACGGATAATTATTGTGTATCCCCCACTTAACAAAAGTTTTAATCCCACACTTTCACGGTGGGCGTTCAGTTAGCTTTAAGTACCAAATTAAATTTCATCAAATGCTCTCTTCATCTCAAAATCCGAAAGGAATCCTCGCTGAGCCTGCTCCCTGATGTCCTGCGCTCTGGCGACCAGAGCATTCCACTCATCGGTTGAAATCTTCCCGCGTGCCTTCCGCTTTTTCAAACGGTTGTAAGTGTTTTCGTATTCGATCTGTACCGGCGTCTTGCCGTCCCGGTCCGCCTGCTTGTTGTGCGCGCCGACCTGCCTGCAGGTGCGCTTCGTTTCTCCCGGCGCGATCCGGGTGCAGTACCGCACATCGTATCCGTTCTGCAGCAGAAAGAACTTCCTGCAGTTGTGGCAGCGGCGCGGAACATTTCCGTGCATCAGGCCACGGAAGAGATCCATATGGAGAAAATCGGCCAGGCTGGAGAAAACAACACGCTCCGCAAGGATGTACTTTTCCGGATGCACAGGGTCCGGCATCGTCACATATTCCGTCATGGCCGGGCGGCTCTGCAGGAACTCAAAAGTGGGATAGGGCGGCAGT
>DBFXIC010000495.1:0-6635 GCA_048455095.1 Anaeromassilibacillus sp. | reverse complement strand
ATGTGGAGGATTTCGAATATATTCTCACAGACAGCGAATTTGAGGCTTTGGTGCTGGAATGCAGTCTGATCAAGCAGCACACGCCAAAATACAATATTCTTTTGAAAGATGACAAGGGCTATCATTATATCAAGGTGACGCACGGCCCCTGGCCACGCATCTCGCAGGCCAAACAGATTCTGGATGACGATGCGGATTATCTCGGTCCGTTCGTTAGTTCATGGGCTACCAAGGAGTCTATAGACGAAGCACTGAAAATTTTCCGCCTGCCGTCCTGCTCACGCAAGTTTCCCCAGGACATTGGCAAGGGCCGGCCGTGTCTGAACTATTACATCAAACAGTGCAGTGCACCCTGCCAAGGGAAAATATCCCAATCGGAGTACAATGAGGCGGTGAAGGATGCCCTGGACTTTCTACGCGGCGGGAGTGCCGAGTGCGTGCGTGGCCTGACAAAGAAGATGGAAGAGGCCGCCGAAAATCTCGAATTTGAACGTGCAGCACGCATCCGCGACCGGCTTGCCGCGATCAAACGCATGAGCGATCGCCAGAAAGTGGTGGCGTTGAAGGTGCCGGAACAGGATATCGTCGCTCTGGCGCAGGGGCCGGAGCGCAATTGTTTTGAAGTCTTCCGCTTTATGAATGGCCGCCTGTGCGACCGGGAAACCTATCTGATAGGGGAGATCGGCGAGGCGGAAGCGGCACGCAGTGAGTTTATCGAACGCTATTATTCCATACGTGACCGTATCCCGCCTCGCGTGAGCCTCGATGGACCCGCCGCGGATATGGAGCTGCTCTCCGAATGGCTCACGCAGAAAGCGGGCAGAAAAGTGATGGTCTATGTTCCACAAAAAGGCGAACAGGCTCATTTGGTGGAGATGTGCCGCAACAATGCGGCGGAGCAGCTTGCACAGTCCGTCGGGCGTACAGGAAGAGAAGCTTCTGCTCTGGACGAGCTGGCGCGCCTTTTGGGAATGGCACATCCTCCGGCATATATCGAGGCCTATGATATCAGTAACCTCGCCGGTGGAGATAATGTCGCGGGCATGGTGGTATTTGAAAATGGGCGCCCACTCAAAAGCGCCTACCGCAAGTTTAAGATCAAGACCGTGGAGGGGCAGGACGACTACGGCTCCATGCGGGAGGTTATCGGACGGCGGCTAAACGAATATTTTGAGAAGAAAGAGACCGGGGAGGGCTTTGGCCGCCTGCCCGATTTGATTCTGTTGGACGGCGGCAAGGGGCACGTGGCCGCAGTAAAGCCGATGATCGAGGCATCCGGGCTGGACATTGCGCTGTTCGGCATGGTGAAGGACGACAAGCACCGTACCCGCGCCATCGCAGAGGACGGCGGAGAAATTGCGATCAATTCCAACCGGAGGGCGTTCACGCTGGTGTCATCGATCCAGGAGGAGGTACACCGCTTTGCCATTGGGTACCATCGCCAGACACGCAAGAAAAGTACCCTAACCACGTCCCTGACCGAAATTGAGGGAATCGGCGAGACGCGCGCACGTGCACTTTTAAAGCATTTCCGCACGTTGACCGCTATCCGGCAGGCCGATCTTGTAGAACTGGAATCGGCCCCCGGCATGACAAAGCCCGCCGCGAAAAAGGTATACAACTATTTCCACGGAGAGATGGAGCAGACAAATTCACAGTGAGGACGCACAGCGCCATTTGCGCCTATGACGTTCCCGCACGGGAACTGTCTGGTGGAATTTTACACAATAGGTCTTTATTTCACAGAGATTCTTTGCGCCTTGTGCTTTCTGTCCGGGGCGCACAGCATCGTTTGCGCCTGTACCCATGCTTCCTCGTCTTATAGCGGGAGCGTGTATGTTCTGTCCGGCGAACGTCTTGCTTTATCTTCGCACAAGACCTTGCGCTGGCCGTGCATGCAAACTCAGTTTGCTGCGCCTTGACAGATGGGAAAGATAATGGGATAATAAAAAGACAATTTTACGTCTTCGATTTTTGAAGGAGTACCAATATGCGAATTATAACAGGTTCGGCCCGGGGAAGGCGTCTTTTGACGCTGGAGGGGGAGGATGTCCGCCCCACTACAGATCGGGTCAAGGAGGCGCTGTTCAGCATCCTCCAATTTCAAATAGAGGGACGGCGTGTGCTCGACCTTTTCGCGGGTTCCGGCCAGCTCGGTCTGGAAGCGCTCAGTCGAGGCGCGCGGGAAGTCGTGTTTGTAGATGCGGGTAAGGAACCGATCTCGGTTATAGAGAAGAATATTGCCAGCACAGGCTTGGGGGAAAATGCCCGCGTTCTGCATATGGATTACGCTGCATTTCTCTTGCGCCGCAACGATCCGTTTGACATTGCCCTGCTGGATCCACCCTATCGAACAGGCCTTTTACAAAAGGCACTGCCGTTGACGGCGGCCATTATGAATAAGGGTGGCGTCATCGTATGCGAGCATCCTATGGACGAGGACGTTCCCGAATCCGCAGGGGACTTCATGAAAACGCGCGATTACCGGTATGGAAAGATTCTGTTGTCTGTGTACCGGCACAAGGATTTATAAAAAGCATCCATTCTTAAAAGTTGGATGGCGGCCTTTCTCAGAATATCTTTTGAAGGGATACCTGCGGAAAGAGATCCTTTTTCACACGAAATGATCAGCGAAAACCTTAACTTGTACAAGCCTGCAAATGGGTGTGGGCTCTGGAAAGGAAGAAATATATGAAAATTGCAATCTGCCCAGGCAGCTTTGATCCGGTCACCATCGGGCACCTCGACATCATTGGCCGTGCACGAAAAATTTTTGATCACGTCATTGTTGCCGTCATGGTAAATCCAGAAAAGCATACGCTGTTTACCGCGGAAGAGCGGATTGC
Source organism: Anaeromassilibacillus sp. (assembly GCA_048455095.1). Taxonomy (GTDB): domain Bacteria; phylum Bacillota; class Clostridia; order Oscillospirales; family Acutalibacteraceae; genus Anaeromassilibacillus. The sequence continues at coordinate 3,789 of DBFXIC010000495.1, read as the reverse complement.
GCTGATCCAAAGGTGTACCAGGGAGATGGAGGGCGTGGAGGTAGTCAGCTTCGACGGACTTTTGGCAGACTATGCCAGGATGCGCGGAGCGACCGCAATTGTCAAAGGACTGCGCGCTTTATCTGATTTTGAATATGAGTTCCAGCAGGCGCTTACCAATAAGAAGCTCAATCCGGATTTAGAAACGATGTTTATGATTACAAGATCGGAAAACATGTTCCTGAGTTCCAGCATAGTCAAGCAGATCGCTGGCTTTGGCGGCGATATTTCCAACTTTGTGCCTGCGTGTATTCTGGACGATATCAAGGAAAGAATCAATGCCGCAAAAAAATGAGGGTACCGGACGGATCGTTGCATGCCCAGCATGTCCGTTTTCCTCACGTGTGAATCTGCGGATTTCTGAAAGGAATGATCAAGAGAATGAATGTAGAAGAATTGATCGATGAACTGTATGAGATGGTGGAGAAGGCGTGGAACCTTCCCCTTAGCCGCGGCCGTGCGGTTTTAGATGGTGAGGAAGTGAAGCAGATTCTGGACGAGATCCGCGAGAATCTGCCGCAGGAACTGCTTAAGGCAAAGGCGATTGTGGCGGATCGCAACCAGATCATCAGTACAGCAAAGATGGAAGCGGAAACGAAGATTCGCGTTGCGGAAGAGCGGGCAAGGGCGATGGTCAACCAGGACGAGATCGTCAAGCAGGCCCAGCAAAAGGCCAACGATCTGATGACCCAGACACAGATTAAGACGCGTGAAATGCGCAAGGCCGCCAACGAATATGTGGATGATCTGATGCGCCGCACGGACGAGGCGCTTGCTGCCAACCTGGCGGAACTGCGAAAGACGCGCCAGAATATTAAGGCAACCCAGAGATCCGGTCAAAATGGATAAGTATATTTGTATGGGTTACATAGAAACATATGGTAAATATTGGGCAAAATAGAAAAGTTTTGTTCTTTATTCAAAAACGCACCACAATATTTTGTGGTGCGTTTTTTTACTATACAATATAAGGAAAAACAGGTAAAAAGAGGGTCGAGACTTGTCGGATCAGTTGACATAATCAAAATAAATCAGTTGCAATTTTGTTACTAATCGGGTATAATCTTAATCAATAAGTGGAGGAAGGTGGGGCAAAATAGCATGATGTGGTTTTAAAACCCATCCTTTGCCCTGAAATGGCGCTGCAGTTATGTTGATTGGAGAATACCAACATAATATTGACGCGAAAGGCCGCGTGATCGTCCCCGCCCGGTTCCGGGAGGATCTGGGCGAGCGTTTTTATGTCACAAAGGGCCTGGACCACTGCCTGTTCGTCCTTCCGCCCACGGAATGGATCAAATTGCAGGAAAAAATCATGACGATGCCTATGGGGAAAGCCCGCGGGATTCAACGCTTCTTTTTCTCCGGAGCCGCCGAGGTGGAGCCGGACAAGCAGGGAAGAATCCTTCTTCCACAACATCTGCGGGAGTACGCGGGATTGGAAAAAGATGTGGCGTTTATCGGCACCTCCAATCGCGCAGAGCTCTGGGATGCCCAGCGTTGGGCGTCCTTTAATGCGGAGCTGGATGATAGCAGCCTGATCGAAGTCATGGAAGAACTGCAATTCTGATTTTTTAAGATTCCCCAATCCACAACGGGCGCTTCCGGAAGCGGTGTTACGCGCGGGATCGGCCCCGGAAACCGGAGGCGCACACAGATGGACTTCCAACATAAACCTGTGCTGTTCGACGAAGCGATTGCCTCGCTGGCGATCCGTCCGGATGGCGTATACATCGATGGGACCGCAGGCGGCGGCGGCCACTCCAAAGCCATTGCAGATCAATTGACCACCGGAAAGTTGCTTTCTATCGACCAGGACCCCGATGCGATCGAGGCGGTCAAGGAGCGCTTGAAGGGAATGCCATGTTCCATTGTGACGCGTGCAAATTTCTGTGAGATGGATCGCGTTGCAGGGGAGTTGGATCTGGCGCCTGTGGACGGCGTTCTGCTGGACATCGGCGTATCTTCCTATCAGCTGGATACCCCGGAACGGGGATTTTCCTACCATTCCGACGCGCCTCTCGATATGCGTATGAGTCAGCGAGGGCCGAGCGCGAAGGATTTGGTCAATACATTGTCCTGGCAGGAGCTGGCGACTATCATCAGCCGCTACGGTGAGGACCGCAACGCGAAAAGCATTGCAAAGGGGATCGTCCGCGCCCGGGAAAACGGGCCAATTGAAACCACTGTGCAGCTTGCAGAGATTATCAAGGCCTCTGTCCCAGCCGCGGTGCGCAGGGAACCCGGCCATCCGGCGCGCAAAACCTTCCAGGCGCTGCGCATTGAGGTGAACGGCGAACTGGACGCCCTTTCCGAGGGGCTGGACGCTGCGTTCTCCATATTAAAACCGGGCGGACGTTTGGCGGTGATCACCTTCCATTCGCTGGAGGACCGCATGGTGAAACAGCGCATGGCGTCCTGGTGCCAAGGATGCACCTGCCCGCCGGATTTTCCGGTGTGCGTGTGCGGCAAGAAGCCGAAGGCGGAGCTGCTCTATAAAAAGGGACTTGCTCCCACAGAAAAAGAGTTGGAACAAAACCCCAGAAGTCGCAGCGCGCGGCTGCGGGTTTGTATCAAATTATAAATAAATGGTTTAACACGACAAAACGTTGAAAGAAGGGTCTGTGAATGGCGACGCATACCAGAGGCGCGGCGTATGATTTTGAGCTCTTTGAGCCGAAAAGGAAACAGGAACCGCAAGAACAACAAAAAAGTAATATCATACGGCTGCCACAGGAAGAGCTGGAACGAAATCGCCGGCCGAAGCACAGATCTCTAAAAGTGTTCTCTATGTGCCTGTTCCTTACCGTAATGCTCGGCATCGTCGGCACCTTTATCTATGGACAGGTGCGTCTTTCGGAGTTGACCAATGAGATCAATCTCTCCACCACGGAGCTTGCGGAACAGCAGAGCCTTTACACCCAGCTGAAAATGAAATCGCAGGCAAAGCTCTCTTTGCAGACTGTGGAGGAATACGCGGAGACGCAGCTCGGCATGCGCAAGATCGAGCAGAACCAGGTGGAATACATCAGCCTGTCCCAGGGGGACAAATGCCAGGTGCTGGAAGGCGGACAGTCGGGAAATTGGCTGACTTCTGCTTGGAACTTTATCGAACAGCTGCTGTCATAATACGCACCGCTCCTCATATAGATAGAAAAGGGCGGTTACAAGAGGGGATTTCCCGTTCCGCACAAGGGATGCCGGCCGGAAGCCCTGGAATCGGTGATTGTTGAAGCGGGAGAGTTAAGAGAACATCTTGACTCTCCGCTTTGTAATATGGAGGTTGCAAATGGCGAAAGGAACAACGATCCGCATGTGGAGGCGTACCGCTTTCTTGCTGGCAATTATGATTCTCGGCTTTGCCGTGGTGGTGGTCAGTCTATTCCGCCTGCAGCTTGTGCAGGGGGAAGAGATGCAGACCCGCGCTGTGGACCAGTATCTGAAGGATACCTCTATTAGCGCGCAGCGCGGAACCATCTATGACTGCAATATGAAGGTGCTGGCGGAGAGCGCGGATGTCTGGAAGGTGGTACTGGAGCCCAATTACATTGACGACGACAACCGCGAGTTGATCTGCGGCGGGCTTTCGCAGCTCCTGGGTCTGGACAAGGAGGAGCTGATTGAACGCAGCCATAAAAGAACCTATTATGATGTCGTTAAAAACAAGGTCGAGACAGAGGTCAAAGATCAGATTGTCGCCTTTAAAGAAGAAAACAAGATTACCAGCGGTATCCGGCTGATCCCGGACTA
>DBFXIC010000494.1:0-6116 GCA_048455095.1 Anaeromassilibacillus sp. | reverse complement strand
CAAGGGAAGCGCCGAAAGATGCGCCCGCTCCTACGCCAAGGGTATAGTGCTTGCCAGGGGGTTGCCCAAAATCGTCTGCATCACCGCCCCGGCCAATCCAAGGCTTCCGCCCACCGCGATCGCCATAAACGCGATGGGAAGACGCATCGACCGCACGATCACAAGCGTTGCGCCGCTCACCCGGGCGGGGAAAAAAAGCGCATATGCAACGTCCTGAACCGAAAGCATTGCAGGCCCGGTTACAATATCAAAAAACAGGGAAACAGCGCATAAAATTATAAGTGAAGCAATCAAAAGGATTTTGTATCTTGTAAGCCGCCGATAGACGCCCAAACCGGTCTGCGGCAGAGCTTTTTGACTGGTCTGCACTCTCATTCCTCCAGTCCCAGGAACCATGTACCGGTATATTCCACAGGATAAAATTTTTCATGGAACTCACGCAGCGCCGCGTCTGGATCCAAATCCTCAAACAGATCCGGATGGATCGTCTTTGCAAAAAACTGAAGCCCTGCGAAGTCGAAGATATGGCGGGAGAGGTCATGATACAGCGCGTACATCCGGCCATTTTTCACCGCGTTCAATTCGCTCCAGCCCGGTCGTTGCGCATAGGTCTGCAAATTTTGTTCGGCGATTTCTCTATCGGAGGTATATCCCAGTCCTATGTTGATATCCGAATCAGCAAACTGGTTTCCAGCAAAAATGATGATATCTGGGTTACAGGCAAGCACTTGTTCGGGCATAATCGGGGCGGATGCGCCTTCCACAAGGCTGCGAGCGATATTGTCTCCGCCGCACTGTTCCACCAGCGCCCCCCACATCTGCTTTCCGTAGGAAGCTCCAAAGGTTGCCGGACCGGCTGCTTCACTGAATTCCACATAAACCTTTGGCCGGTCAAGAGTTTCTTCCGCCTGTGCCAAGCGGTCTGTTACCAACGCCATCTGGGTCTGATAAAATTTCACAAGCTGTTCGGCACGTTCCTCCATGCCCATCGCCTTTCCGATCAACAGGGTACTATTACAGTGGTTTTCCATCGTCTGCATATGGTAATCTACAAAGAGAACCGGAATTCCGGCCTGTTCCAGCCGCTCCAGATCCGTCTGCACATTTTCAAAATCATTTTTGACCATCAATACTAGATCAGGCTCCAAGGCGATCACCGATTCGACATTAAAGGTGCCGCTCGGAACATAGCCTACATCTGGCAGGTCCTCTAACTGCGGAAATTTCTGTGTAAACATATCCCAAGAGGACTGTCTGCGGCCCTCCCAATATTTACGTGCCCAGCCGACCACTTTGGAAACGCCTTCCTCACCTGTGACTGCAAAATACTCCTCAAAGCTAAAAGTCAACACGACGCGCTCCGCCGGCTTAGGCAGAGTGACCTGCCGGCCGCAGATGTCGGTCATTGTGATCTCCGTGGATGAAGACGGCTCGGAAAAAACCAGTTCGGATGTCTGAGGTATGGATAACAGGCTGTTGGAGCTTGCTCCGCCTGCTGCGCACGCAGAAAGCAGCAAAACAGACATAACCATTGAAATCATGCGCAAAAGCGTTCTTTTCATAATCTTTAATCCTTTCGTCGATGGCCTTTGTGTAACAGCTGACGCGCAAAAAAGGCACACGCCCTTTCTCCAGAAAGGACGCGTGCCTTATGACACACAATAAAACCAGATATTTATGCGCAGAGGATCCTAAGAGCTTCAGCTCCCTCAACCTGTTTCTACAAGCATTTTATTACTGTATTTGACTATATCCCATTTGATATCTTTTGTCAAGTTTGTGAAGGAATTTAGCCGTTTCGTACAGCGCTCTTGTTTGCAGGCAGTCGGCTCAAACCTGTTTTGTGGGTTCTGCAAATTGGAATATTGGGGCGAAACAGGTACACCAGTTGCTGGTGGAAGCCGAAGCCCCGGTCGGCAATCAGAAAGGAGACAGGCAAGCGAGGAGTAAAGCATTCCGAATTTCTCCATAGCAAATATCAGACGAACCAACTTTTTAGCAGAATGGGAAACTGCGACATGGTAATGCTTGCCTTCCGTCCGATTCTTGGCGAGGTAAGCGGCAAAAACCGATACCCGGCGCCAGACATACTTGGTTGTATTGTAAAGAGCGCAGCGCAGGTGTCTGGGGCCAAGCTTTTCCATATATGTGCAGCAATTTTTAAGCTGCCCGGACGAATATGCAGAAGGAGACATCCCGGCGCAGGCCAATTGCTTGTCAGGAGAATTAAAGTGTGAGAAAGCGCCAACCTCAGCAAAAATCATAGCGGCCATGCGCAGCCCCATGCCTGGGATAGTTGCAGAGGCCTTTAAAAAATTCTCCTTATACAGAGTGTGACCTGAAAGCTACTTGATTTGCAAGATTGGCATATTTCGGCTTTTTCAATGCCAGCTCGGATAGTTTCTTTCTCACTATCAGTTTTTATAAAACACAGGTTAAGACACGGCTGGCTGCCGCATCTTAACCCGTAAGTATGAAAATATTTTGAAACAGGAGCAGGAAATGTAATGAGCGGATTTACAGGCCGCAGAGCTTGAGAAGATCTTCCCAATTGTGGTCCACTTCCTTCTGGACATCTTCGATCATCCACTCGTTGCCGGGCTTGAACATGTGGGCGAAACGGCCCTGCATCTTCAGGTATTCCTCCACCGGCAGCTTGTTCTTGGGCTTGTAGCTGAGGATGTACTTGCCCTCGACCACCTCATACAGCGGCCATACGCAGGTTTCCACCGCCATCCTGGTGATCTCCATCAGCTTTTCACTGGGATAGCGCCAGCCGCGGGGGCAGGGAGCCATCACGTTCAGGAAGGCCGCGCCAGGGGTGTAGATGGCCTTATAGGCTTTTTCGCTGATATCCTTGAAATTGCCGGTGAACGTGGTCTGGGCCGCGTAGGGGATTCCGTGGGCCGCCATGATCCTGGTCAGGTTTTTCTTCTGCTGCATCTTGCCGGGGATCACACTTCCCTGAGGGGTAGTGGTGGTGTCGGCAAAGCGGGGCGTTGAGCTGGACCGCTGGATGCCGGTGTTCATATACGCCTCGTTGTCGTAGCACACATACACCATGTCGTGGCCCCGTTCCATGGCGCCGGACAGACTTTGAAACCCGATATCGTATGTGCCGCCGTCGCCGCTGAAGGCGATGAACTTCCACGTTTCGTCCAGCTTACCGCGCTTTTTCATAGCGCGGTAAGCCGTCTCCACACTGGAGATGGTGGCCGCCGCGTTCTCAAAGGCATTGTGGATGAAGCTGTCCTTCCACGCTGTGTAGGGATACATGAAGGTGGAGACTTCCAGGCAGCTGGTGGCGGAGCAGACGACCGCCTTGTCCTCAGGCTCCAGCGCCCGCAGCACCGTGCGCACCGCGATGGGAGAACCGCAGCCTGCGCACATTCTGTGGCCGCCGGACAGGCGCTCCTCTTTCATCAGATTTTCTTTCAGACTATATGCCATGACAGTTTTCCCTCCTTATTCCCGAACGTCCAGATAGCGGTAGGTATCTCCGGTATCGCCGGAACCGGAGATCTTCTCCAGTTCCGCGAACACGTGTTGGATACTCTCTACCCGCACGTCGCGGCCGCCCAGACCGTAGATATAATTGATGCCCTTGGGCGCGCTGACGCCGGCGGCATAGAGGGCGGCGGCGGTTTCTGCGAAAATGGGGCCGCAGTGGGCGTTGAAGCTGTCATCCTTGTCCATGGCGGCGAAAGCCTTCACATCCTTCAGCGCCTCGGCGATCGCCTCGGCGGGGAACGGGCGGAAAGAGCGGATTTTGATGAGGCCCGCCTTTTTGCCCTGAGCGCGCAGTTCCAAAATGGCCTGCTTGGCGGTACCCGCGGAGGAGCCGATGATGATAATGGCCATCTCGGCGTCATCCATCATGTACTTCTCGATCAGGCCGTACTGCCGGCCAGTCATGGCGGCAAATTCGGCGCCGACTCTCTTGATGACCTCCTTGGCGTCCATCATCGCCTGAGCCTGCTGACGCTTGGCCTCCATGTAATAAACGGGGGTGGCGTAAGCGCCCACGGCCATTGGCTCGTCCTTGTTGAGCAGGCAGTGCTGCGGCTTGTACTCGCCCACAAACTCCCGGACCTTCTCTGTCTCCACCAGCTCGATGTTCTCGATGGCATGGGAGGTGATGAAGCCGTCCTGACAGATCATGATGGGCAGGCCCACAGCTTCGCCGATGCGCATGGCCTGGAGGTAATTATCATAGACCTCCTGGTTGGTTTCGGCAAAGAGCATCAGCCAGCCGGCGTCCCGCACACCCATGGCGTCGGAATGGTCGTTGTTGATGTTGATAGGGCCGCTCAGGGCGCGGCAGGAGACTGCCAAGGTGATGGGCAGACGGTCGGAGGCCGCCACGTACAGCATTTCGGTCATGTAGCACAGCCCGCAGGAACTGGTGGCGCTGACGGCGCGGCAGCCGGCGGCCTGGGCGCCGATGCAGGCGGACATGGCGCTGTGCTCGCTCTCCACGGCGATAAACTCTGTGTCTACCTCCCCATTATCCACATAGGCGGAGAAATACTGGGGGATCTCCGTAGACGGGGTGATGGGATAGGCGCCCATCACATCGGGATTAATCTGTTTCATGGCATAGGCGACGGCCTCATTGCCGGAAAGTCTTTCTCTGATTCCCATTGTCGTTTCCCCTCCTTACTTTTCATCCTTGACCATGGTGATGGCCCCGAAGGGGCAGGCGTTCGCGCAGATCCCGCAGCCTTTGCAGAAGAAATAGTCAAAATCCTCCCGCTTGCCTTCCTTGTTCACGGGGATGGACATATCCGGGCAGACCGGGGCGCACAGCAGGCATTGCTTACACTTCGCCCAGTCAATGACAGGCTTTATGGTGCGCCAGTCGCCGGTCTCCACGACCTGGGATGTGCCGCCCTCAAAAATATTGCAGCCGGGGGTGATCTCTTTCCAAGTGACGCTGGGCGTCATATCCTTTGCCAGATGGCTCATCCTGCCTGCACCTCCTCCATGGAACGCTTCAAAGCGCGCATATTCCCCTCGATGACCTGAGGTTTGGAGGTAAACTTGTGATGGAAAGAAGCCTCCATATCTTTGACAAACGCGTCAGGCTCCACCACACCGGAGACCTTGACGATGGCGGCCAGCATGGGGGTGTTGGGAAAGTTCTTCCCCAGTTCTTCCTCGCTGATCCTGCCGGCGTCGATGGTGAATACACGTCCCGCATACCCCTTGAGCAGAGGCCGCAGCTGGGCAGGGGACTTGCCGGAGTTGATAACGATGGCGCCTTCCTTCTTCAGCCCCGCAGTCACATCCACAGCGGAAAGCAGGGTTTCGTCCACCACCACCACGTAATCCGGCTCATAGATATTGGAGTGAACAGTGCTGCGTTCCGAGCTGATCCGGTTGTACGCCGTGATAGGCGCGCCCATCCGCTCGGGGCCGTACTCCGGAAAGCCCTGCACGTACTTTCCGGTGTTGAACGCCGCGTCTGCCAGCAGCAGCGACGCTGTCTTCGCGCCCTGACCGCCCCGGCCATGCCAGCGGATTTCTACGATGTCTTTCATGCTGCTCCTCCTAATCAGAGGCTGGTCCGCATCTTTAAATGCAGGCCAGCCTTTTATAGATTTTCCGTGATTTATACTTGAAGTTTGCATTTAATCGAAAACCTTCAGTGCGTTTTCGAAGTCCGCTGCCAAATCGTCCGGGTCTTCAATGCCAACGGAAACTCGAATCATCCCCGGCGTGATGCCCATTTTCCGGCGGGTCTCATCCGGGACGCCCATATGGGATGAAGTAACAGGATGACTCAGCGTTGTATGCAGGCCGCCCAAAGTTGGAGCGTATCGAGGGAACCGCAAAGACAGCATAAATTGGTCAATCTTCTCCAGATCCTCTGGCACGATGAAGCTCAGCATGGCGCAGCAGCCGTTTTTGCCGAACATCCGGTCCGCCAGCATCTTCTGGGGATAGTCCGGCAAACTGGGGTGATTTACCTTGGACACATGCTTGTGGGCCGCCAGCGCCTTGGCCAGCTTTTCAGCCGTGTGCATGGCCTGGGGCAGCCGAAGGGACGCTGTGTTGACACCTCGCTGAATCAGCCAGGAGCTGAAGGGATCACCGGGGGTGCCCAATAGCAT
>DBFXIC010000493.1:0-14894 GCA_048455095.1 Anaeromassilibacillus sp. | reverse complement strand
CAGCAACTCCAATCCAATTTGTATATTTTTGTTAATATATCCCAATTGTTGTCGATTTCATCGAATCTTTAGCCCGGAGAAATACTGTCAAGCGCAACCATATCTTTTCTAAGCGCGCTGTTGCGGACAAAAAGTTTTTCGCCGCCATTTTTTAAATTCAAGCCCTCCATCTGCCGCCGCTTAAAACAGAGCAACCATATTCTTTTCAAACGGTCCCCCGGCTTCACGATTCCCAAATCGCTGTACTGCCGCAGGGTAGCGCTAGCCCCGTCTCGGTTACAGGCAACCCAATCTCCCCGGACGACACCCGCCCACCGAACCGCTTTTGCAGCAAAACGCCCAACAGGTATTCCATCACGGCGGGTGAGAGGCCGGTCGTATAGGAGTTTAAAATAAAGAACAACGGATTTTCCGAAAGGATTGGCACACAGAGCTCCACCAGCGGATAAAGCTGCTCTTCCAGCTTCCAAACCTCGCCGCCCGGGCCACGCCCGTAGGAAGGCGGATCCATAATGATCCCGTCGTAGTGGTTGCCGCGGCGTTGTTCGCGCTGGACAAATTTCACACAGTCGTCTACCAGCCAGCGCACCGGCTTGTCCGCCAGTCCGGAAGCGGCGGAATTCTCCTTTGCCCAGGCGACCATGCCCTTGGAAGCGTCCACATGGCAGACCTGCGCGCCCGCTTTGGCACAGGCAAGCGTGGCCGCGCCCGTATAGCCGAACAGGTTCAGCACCTTTACAGGACGGCCCGCTCCCCGGATTTTATCCATGGCAAATTCCCAGTTTACCGCCTGTTCCGGAAAGATGCCGGTATGTTTAAAGCCCATGGTCTTGAGCTGGAACGTCAGCTCTCCGTAGCGGATCTTCCACATGGGCGGCACTTTTTTATATTCCTGCCAACTGCCGCCGCCCGTATTGGAGCGCTGGTACCGCGCGTGCGCCTCCCGCCAAAGCGGGTTTTTGCGCGGCGTGTTCCAGATGATCTGCGGGTCCGGCCGAATGAGGATGACATCTCCCCACCGTTCCAGGCGTTCCCCGCCGGATGTATCGATCAGTTCATAGTCCTTCCATGTTGCCGCTCTCAAAGCCAACCCTCTTTTATCCGTCAATTTTATACATTCCGTTATATTTCCAACTGATTCTACAAAATAAGCCCTATTTTACGCCAACCGTTCGCGCAATACATCCGCCACGGAGTTTGCAAGCACGTTGATATACTCCAAATCCTCGCCCTCGATCATCACGCGAAGCAGCGGCTCTGTGCCGGAAGGACGCACCACGATGCGGCCCGTGTTTCCCAGCTTTTCCTTTGCCTTTTCAATCGCTTCTTTGACCGCACTGTCCGTGTAGAAATGGAGCTTGCCCTCGGGGCCGACCTGTACATTGACGATTACCTGCGGGTAGCGGGTCATCAGCGTTGCAAGGCTGGAGAGCCTTGCGTCACGGCGATGCACAATGCTCAAGAGCTGTGCAGCAGTCAACTGGCCGTCGCCTGTAGTCGCAAAATCGAGGAAGATCACATGGCCGCTCTGTTCGCCACCGAAGTTATAACCTTCCAACTGCATCTCCTCGAGCACGTAGCGGTCGCCAACCTTGGTCGCCTCAAAGTGCAGGCCGATCTCGTCGCAGAAGCGGGTAAAGCCCATGTTCGTCATGATCGTACCCACCACGGTATTTTTCGCAAGCTTGCCGCGCGATTTCAAATCCGCGGCGCAAATCGCCATTACAAAATCGCCATCCACCAGCTGGCCCTTATCGTCCACAGCGAGGCAGCGGTCTGCGTCGCCGTCAAACGCGATACCTGCGTCAAGATGGTTCTCCTTGACAAAACTCATCAGGTTCTCCATATGGGTGGAGCCGCAGTTTTCGTTGACGTTCACGCCATCCGGACTGTTGGCGAGCATGTGGCATTCCGCGCCCAATTCCGTAAACAGCAATTCTGCCGTGCGGGATGCCGCGCCGTTCGCGCAGTCGATGCCGATGCGCATGCCGGTCAAAGCAAACGGGACTGTGCTCTTGATGTGATCCACATAGTCGCGTACCACGTTAGGCGCTGTACTCACGCTGCCGATATCGCCCGCAGTGGGGATCGGAGGCGTATCCGCGTGATCCAGCACAATGGCCTCAATCTGCTCTTCCAACGCGTCGGGCAGCTTATAGCCGTCGCCGCTGAAGATCTTAATGCCGTTGAATTCGCAGGGATTGTGGGAGGCGGTGAGCATAACACCCGCATCCGCCTTATATTTACCAACCAGAAAGGCAACCGCCGGCGTCGGCACCACGCCGAGTTGCACCACATTTGCGCCCACGCTGCACAGACCGGCGGTGATTGCATTCTCCAACATGTCGGAGGAAATGCGGGTATCCTTGCCAATCAAGATTTTCGGGTGTCGATGGTTGTTATCTGTCAACACCATCGCGGCTGCCCGGCCGATATTCATCGCCATTTCACATGTGAGTTCCGAGTTTGCGACGCCTCTGACGCCATCCGTGCCAAAAAGTCTGCCCATTGCTAACACGCTCCTCATTCAATTCGTTCCCATCATGGGTGTTTTAGCTTGTAAATCTTTTGAAACCGGTTTTTTTAATATTGTAGCGGTTCTTTTCTGAAAACTGCGTCGCAATCTCATGGGATCGACTGAAAACCGCTGAAAATCAGCGGCATTCGCCGGGCTGTTTTACAAATTTGCGGAAACCATCCGCCCACTTGTAAAACCGCCCCGCAACCTTATAAATCCAACAACGGCAGCACATGAATTACCGGCTCCTTATAAGGATGCAACTGCCGCACTTTTTCTACCGCTTCCGTAGCCAAGTTGAGCGGACACACCACCTCTAACTTGCACTCCATCCCACGGCTGAGCTCTCCCACCGCGCCGTCGTACGGCTGCGCGCCGGGAAGGGGCCGCCAGGTCCCCGCAACCTGTACAACGGAGGAGCAACTGTCATAGCGGCCGATATGACAGGCGCCCAACATATTCAGCGTCGCCCGGATGGAATCGAGCGCTTCCTCCGGCACATAGATTTCCAGTTTTACACGGGTAAACTCCATCAAACCGCCTCCCTTTTTTCACGACCTGTTCCGAGCCCAGTCAACACATTACAAAAGCACGTGAGGTCGTAAACTTAAAAATCGGCCGTGAAAATCCTACACAGGGACCAGCGCGGCATGCACTCTGCCTGTGCAAAAATTTCGTATACTTTCCTGTAACACCGTCTTTTCAGCCTATTTCGTTCATCGTGAAGAATGTGCAACAGGCGCTTACGAATTTTCTCCCGTATCTTTATCCTGCATCATGTGAAAGAAGGTCTGCTGCGGCGTCTGTTCCCCCGGCGGCGTCAAACCCAAGTGCAGATATGCAGCGCGCGTGACGCAGCGGCCGCGCGGCGTACGATTCAAGAAACCAATCTGCATCAGGTAAGGTTCGTAAACGTCCTCAATGGTGACCGCCTCCTCGCCGATGGCGGCGGCCAGCGTTTCCAGACCCACCGGCCCGCCGTTGTAATAGCGGATCATCGCGCTGAGCATTCGCCGGTCGTTGGCGTCCAGGCCGAGTTCATCCACCTCCAAGCGGTCCAGGCCAATCTTCGCAGACTGATAGGTGATCACGCCGTCCGTCATCACCTGCGCGAAATCGCGCACGCGCCGGAGCATCCGGTTTGCAATACGCGGCGTTCCGCGCGAGCGGGAGGCGATCTCCAACGCGCCATCCGCCTCAATCGGAATACCAAGGATGCGCGCACTACGGGTGACGATCTTCGCCAGTTCCTGTGGGGAGTACATCTCCAAACGGAGCACTACGCCGAAACGGTCGCGCAGTGGTGCGGAGAGCTGCCCCGCGCGCGTCGTTGCACCTACCAGTGTAAATTTTGGCAGCGGAAGATGATAGGAGGCCGCCATCTGCCCTTTCCCGGTGATGATATCCAAGGCGTAGTCCTCCATCGCAGGATAGAGGATCTCCTCCACACTGCGTGAAAGGCGGTGTACCTCATCGATGAAGAGCACGTCGCCGGGGTTCAGGTTTGTCAGGAGCGCCGCCAAGTCGCCCGGCTTCTCAATCGCCGGGCCGGATGTAATGCGCAGGTTGACATTCAGCTCATTTGCAATGATCCCCGCCAACGTGGTTTTTCCAAGGCCCGGCGGGCCGTACAGGAGCACGTGGTCGAGTGTTTCCTTCCGCTGTTTAGCCGCTTCAATGAAGATCGCCAGATTTTCTTTGACTTTCTCCTGCCCAATATATTCTTCCAGCGTTCGAGGGCGCAGCGGGTTCTCCACCTCCGCGTCCTCGGGGGCGTACTCCGGCGCAACCATCCGGTTTTCAAAGTCCATCTCATTCTCGTAATCCATCGGTTCGCCTCACCGCCCTTTCATCGGTTCTTTCCAAATTCCTTGAGCGCCAGCCGGATCAGTTCCTCCGTGGGCAAGCTGCTATCGAATTTCGCCACTACGGACGCTGCATCCGTCGGCGTATAGCCCAACACGGACAGTGCGCTGACCGCATTGGCCGCATTGCCTGCCGCCGATGGAACGCCGCCAGCTGGGACAAAGCCCTCCAAAGAGCCTCCGCCCATCTTTTTTACCTTGTCTTTAAGCTCCAACACAATGCGCTGCGCCAGCTTTGCACCCACGCCGCTGGCTCTTGTGAGAGACTTGCTGTCCCCCGCCGCTGCGGCCATAGCTACTTGCTCTGGGGAAAGCTCGCTCAAAATTGCCAGTCCCACCTTCGGCCCTACGCCGGATACGGCGGTCAGCATTTTAAAACAGTTCAGCTCCATCATCGTAGCGAATCCAAAGAGATCCAAAGCGTCCTCGCGCACGTTTAAGAGCGTATATAGCTTTACCTGTTCGCCGAGCTGTGGCATGGTGCGCTGTGTACTCAACGTTGTCAGGCACTTAAAGCCCACCCCGCCACACTCCACCACAGCAAAGCCTGGTTCCATATGCGTCAATGTTCCTTTGATACTATAAAACATACGATTCTCCGTCTATCCTTATGATCTTCTCCGCAGCATTGACTGCCGCAGGCGCGACCCCGCCGCCTGTCCATGGCAGATCGCCATCGCAAGTGCGTCTGCTGTATCGTCCGGCTTGGGGACTTCTTTCAAGCAGAGCAGCCGCCGCGTCATCTCCATGACCTGGGGTTTTTGCGCCTGTCCATAGCCCGTGACCGCCTGCTTAACCTGCAACGGCGTGTATTCATACACCGGCACCCCGGCCTTCTGTATGGCCAGCAGGATCACGCCGCGCGCTTCCGCCACGCCGATTGCGGTCGTCTTATTGTTTGTAAAATAAAGTTTTTCAATGCTGACGGCCTGAGGCTTCCATTTTTCCAACACCTCTGCCATCGCATCATAGATAATTTCAAGCCGGCGGTTGAAATTCTCGCCCGCCTTCGTGACGATCGCGCCGTGCTCCAACGGCACAAAGCGTCCGTATTCTGTTCGGATGACCCCATAACCCACAATGGCATAGCCGGGGTCGATTCCCAATATGACCATGATTTATCCTCATTCTTGCAACCCAAATGGATCAGCATATTTCATTCAAATAGCCGCAATATAAAAACGTCCTCTCAACCGTTGGGAATCTCTGATTTCCGTTTACGGCGTGAGGTTATTATAACGTGTTCGTAACAATAAGGAACAAAATAGGTAACCCAGCCGCACAATGCAAAATTCCGCTGCAAGGTTCCCGTTTCAATGTTCTCTCAGCCGTCGGATGGCGGCGAGCCCCTGCGACGCCGGCTTCCGCTTACGGCGTGAGGTTATTATAACATACTATATTTCACATCTCCATGGCCACAGTTTCCTGCGGTGGGACGCCTTTTCCCTCTATACACCCACGCTAGATCGAACAGAAAGTCTTTGTTAAAGCCAGGCCTACGTCTTCCTTCCTAAAAATGTATAACGGTGTTTCCAAGTTTTCTAGCACATCATTTCATCCTTCAAAGCCAAGAAGGAAAGAGGAGAAACCACAGGATAATCCTCAGTGAAACAGGCTGACCAGTGAAAACTCCGCAAAATATGTCATGAATGGGACGCGCTTTTTTGATATGCTATAATCTGAAAATCCTCGGTTTCGAATACCGGGTAAGAGAGACCTGTCAGAAGGCAGTGGATGCCGCAACCTTCTTTTCTGTGATTGGGGGCTGGGCGGCATCCTCCTACGGTCGATTGGCTCACCGCCTCGATATTTGCAGGGTTGGTGGGGCAAGACAAAAACAGAAAGAGGTGCGGACAGATGGCTGATATTGTTGTGCATGGGCTTACCCAGAACAATCTCAAGCATATTACATTTAAGATTCCCAAAGAAAAAATCACGGTGTTCACCGGCGTGTCCGGCTCCGGTAAATCCAGCATCGTCTTCGATACCATCGCCGCCGAATCTCAGCGGCAGATGAACGCTACCTACCCGGCGTTCGTGCGCTCCAGACTCCCCAAGTATCCTAAGCCGGCGGTGGAGCGTATCGACAATTTAACGGCCGCCGTCGTGGTGGATCAGTCTCCACTGGGCGGGAACGCCCGCTCCACGGTGGGCACCATCAGCGGCCTGTATGCCAGCCTACGGCTGCTGTTTTCCAGAATCGGCCGGCCCTATGTAGGCACGGCCTCCTACTTCTCCTTCAATGACCCCAATGGGATGTGCAGAACCTGCTCCGGCCTGGGGAAGATCACAAAAGTGAATGTGCAGGCCATTTTAGATCCGGACAAGTCCTGGAACGAGGGCTGTGTAAAGGATTCTCTGTACCGCCCCGGCTCCTGGTATTGGAAGCAGTATGCCCAGTCCGGCCTGTTCGATCTGGATAAGCCCATCAAGGACTATTCCACTGAGGAATATAATCTTCTCCTGTATGGTTCCCGGGATGGCAAGGGCGAGCCGGAAAATCCGAAAGTGACCGGCCTGTTCCACAAATACACAAAAACACTCCTGAATCGGGACATCAGCGGCAAGAGCAAACACACCCGGGAAAAGTCTCAGAATCTGGTGGCCGAGATGGAATGTACCGACTGTCACGGGAAACGACTGAACGAGGCCGCCCTGAGCTGCAAAATCAATGGTTACTCCATCGCAGACCTGTGTGAGATGGAACTGACGCTGCTGCGGAAGGTCCTGTCCCAGATCACGGACCAGACGGTGGGAATACTGGTACAGACGATCATCGAGGGTCTGGACAGGATGATCGACATTGGCCTGCCCTATCTGCATCTGAACCGGGAAACGCCCTCCCTCTCGGGCGGCGAAGCCCAGCGGCTGAAGCTGGTGCGGTATATGGGCAGCAGTCTGACCGGAATGACCTATATCTTCGATGAACCCAGCGCCGGGATGCATCCCCGCGATGTCTACCGCATGAACAATCTGCTCCGGCAGCTCCGCGACAAAGGAAATACGGTCCTAGTGGTGGAGCATGACAAAGACGTGATCTCCATTGCGGACCACGTGATCGACGTAGGGCCGCTGGCAGGACAAAATGGCGGAGAGATCGTGTTTGAGGGAAGCTTCCAGGAGTTGCTCCATGCCGATACCCTGACAGGCAAGGCCATGCTCCAGTCTCTGCCGGTGAAGCAGACGCCCCGTCAGCCCACAGGCAGCCTGCCAGTCCGGGACGCCTGTCTCCACAACTTGAAACATGTGGATGTGGACATCCCCTTGGGCGTTATGACCGTTGTAACCGGCGTAGCCGGCTCGGGCAAGAGTACCCTCATTTCCCAAGTCTTTGCCGGACAGTACGAAAACGACGTGGTGATGATCGACCAGGGTCCCATCACGGCGACCAACCGCTCCACCCCCGCCTCCTACCTCGGCTTCTTTGACGAGATCCGAAAGCTTTTGGCCCGGGAGAGCGGCAAGCCGGACAGCCTGTTCAGTTTCAACTCTGCGGGGGCCTGCCCGGTGTGCTGCGGCAAGGGCGTCATCGTCACCGAGTTGGCTTTCATGGACCCGATCGTAACGGAATGCGAGGCCTGCGGCGGCATGCGGTACAACCAGGAAGCGCTTGCCTGCACCTACAAGGGGAAGAACATCGTAGAATTGCTGGGCCTGACCGCCTCCCAGGCGATGGATCTGTTTGAGGACGCCAAGATCAAAAAGCGTCTGAAGGTGATGCAACAGGTGGGCCTATCCTACCTGACGCTGGGTCAGCCCCTCAGCACACTCTCCGGCGGCGAGCGCCAGAGGATCAAACTGGCGAAGAATCTGGGGAAAAAGGGCGGCATCATCGTGATGGACGAGCCGACCACCGGTCTGCACCCGTCCGATATCCAGAATCTCTTAAAGCTCTTTGATCTGATCGTGTCCCACGGCAACACCCTGGTGGTGATCGAGCACAACCTGGATGTGATGAAGCAGGCAGACTGGATCATCGACATCGGTCCCGATGGAGGAAAAAACGGCGGTGAGGTGGTTTTCGTTGGAACACCGATGGAGATGGTGCGCAGTGCAAAAACACTGACGGCGGACAGCCTGCGGGCTTCCTGTACGGATCCGGTCGGGTAAAGGAACTTGTTCCCCTATACACTTCCTCGTAAAACGCCCCATAAAACGGTTTGCACGGCGATTTTCAAGCGACCCCTTAAAACTGCTGCTTACCTATCCGATTCGTACCAAAAATGAGAGGAAACATTCCTTTATATGGGGTACAATTACGTTGTGGAAATGACGGCAAAGGAGGGGAAACTAGTTGGAATGGAACGAGAAATTGCAGCTCATCATTGATTATGTGGAAGATCACCTACAGCGGACGCAGAAGCCTATCGACCCACAGGAGATATCCAGGATCGCGGAATGTTCTTTTGGCCTCTTTCAAAAAATGTTTTCTTATATGAACGGCATTAGCTTCTCAGATTATGTCCGCTGCAGGAAATTGACATTAGCTGGCTATGAGCTGAAGCGTACGGAGAAAAAAGTGGTGGACATCAGCTACCAATATGGTTATGACTCCCCGACTTCCTTTACAAAAGCGTTTAAGCAGTTTCATGGTGCCACACCAAAGGCAGTGCGAAGCAAGGAAGAAATGCTTCGCGCTATGCCGAAAATGCAGTTCTCAACTCACCGACAGTGTTCCTAGCGGCTGGTGCAAAAACTTCGTTCCGTTTGGTCGGGAAAAGTGTTTCGGCACCCTGTGCAAATGGCGTGCATTCATCAGAAATAACCCCAATTTGATTCGGAGGTGATTGACGATTAGAAAGTGGAAAATCGTCAGGAATGTTACCCTTACAATTTTAATTGTGTTCATCATGATGATTCTGCTGATTGGTTTGGGATTTGCTTTGGATGATGCAACCTATCCCGAATCTGTTTATGGCCTTACCAGATGGAAGTCCTTTTGTATGGTAGCCGGGTTTATTACTTATATATCTAGTCTCCCATTATTAGCAGATGCTGCACTGCTTATTTTCTCAATCATAAAAATCCGCAGACTACGGAATGATGACTGAAGGAATAAAAATATGAAGATAGCCGTTTTGGGAACGGGATTGGGGCACATGATGCAGAAATGCCCGACGTGGAAAAAGTAGTCATATGGGGAAGAAACGAGGAAAATTATAAGGGAGTTGTAACATAAATTTTCCATTGAAGTTGCGACGGAAATGGAAACTATCTGGGGTGACTGTAGAATCGATTTGGTGGATGTATGCCTTCCGAATCGTTTACACAAAGATAACGCAATCAAAGCGCTTCACGCTGGCAAACATGTTTTTATAGAAGCCCCGGTCGCAGAAACTTTGGAAGATGCACAAACTATTTTGAATGCGGCAGAGCAGTCCAACAAGCGTGTTTTTGTGGATCTGTTCCTGCGCTTTGAATTTGCCTATGAGTATCTATATCAACTTGTGAGGGACAAAACCTTTGGTAACCTAGAGGTTGCCTTTGAATATGCCGCTGTCCGATATTTTGGGAATGGATATCCCGATGGAAAGACTGAAACAAACTTGGAGCTGTTTTGCGACAGATCCATAAAAGATTCCTTTGCATCAGGCAGATTGCTAGGAAGCAGTCATCAGGAATGTACTGGGCCGCATAAAAAGTGGACAGGCTTCCTGTCTTGATATCAAAGAGGCGATCCTTACATTGGAGCCTAACTTGGAGATGAATCAAAAGTTACAATGAATGATTTACTGATAAACCTCGATAAGCTGCACACAACAGAGTTGGGCGCTGTGCGGATCAAAAAGAATCTCTCTTTAGACACGGATGATGTGGTCGGATGGTGCAAAACGAAAACCGGCTCCCTCCATGCTGTCATAAGCAGGAAGGGTAAAAATTGGTATGTAAGTGTAGATGGCTGCATCATTACTGTAAATGCGTACAGCTATACGATCATTACTGCCCATAAAGAAAAAGCGTGAGTGAAACACGCTAGGAGGAGTTACGATGAGCGAAAAATATATGTTTCAGGATTTTTTAGATTCCATAGACGGGGAAACCAAAGAGTTTGTCAGCGATCTTCACGATCAATTGACAGAGCATGGCTGCAAAGTAGAAGTGAAATCCGCCAAAAGCGGCTATGTGGTCTCCTACAGTCTCAATAAAAAAACGATCGCAAACTATGTGTTTCGCAAAAAGGGGCTGATGGTCCGGATTTACGCGAACCACATTGCGCAGTATATGGATGTTTTGGATTCTCTGCCCGACGCAATGGTACAGTCCATTTGTAAGGCGCCGGTGTGCAAGCGTCTCGTGAATCCAGCCGCCTGCAACCAGAAATGCGCGATGGGTTATGATTTCGTTTTGAGGGGCGAACGCCTGCAAAGATGCCGAAACAACGCTTTCCTATTTTTACTCAGCGAGGAAAGCGAGCCTTTTGTAAAGATTCTGCTGTTGAATGAGGTGAAATCGTCTGTTTAAAGCCTGGGTCGTTCATGATGTATTGGAGAAAAGCTTTATGATACTTGCTTTGTAAGTAATTATCATACGGAGGATGTTGAAAACAAGAGAAGAACGAATACCGGCTTACTTACCCCTTACAGTTTTTCTGATGGGAAATACTGCCTGCGATATTTTGTCCCGTGAAGGTTATCTCGCGAATACGCCCAAAAGTGTTACATAGCGGAGCTGGACAAACACAGCCCCACCTGTCAGACCGTCCCGCTGTGCAGTCTCTTGTAAACCCTATGATATGTCCCAAACTGTTTATGTTTTCCTATAATGAGAATTCGCAATTGCAGGCTGATCGCTCGCCTTCATTGGAGAGCGCCTGGAAATCCGCTGATTCTAGAGGAAAATGGATAATCGTCAGGACCTGCTATAAGGTCATATATCCCTACCTGGCATAAGAAAAGGACACCAATTGATCAATTGGTGTCCTTTTCTTGCTTTTTCAATTTTCACCCGTGATAACCATATATTACCGGCTTTTTCATGACCAGGTAACGGTCTTCGGCTATCGTTGGACGTTTTGGCACCCCCAGTAGGAATCGACCCTACAACTAGCCCTTAGGAGGGGCTTGTTATATCCATTTAACTATGGAGGCATAAAAGTTCGCTTCTCTATTATAGGTGTTCCACCAAAGCTTGTCAATATTTTACCCTTTGATTTGCGAGGGAAGCGATTCCATTCTGGGGCTTATTCGGCGCAACCCGCCTCTTTTGTCGGTCCGGTTAAACGTTTATCGCAGCAGCCTTTTCCCCAAAACAGCCCGGCCTCTTCTACTCATCCTCTCTCCATCATCAACGATGAGTAGTAATTTAAATCGCAAAAGTGATCGGACTCTCTTTCCAACAAAACCGGCGCCCACCGATATTGAAAAAGGAGGGCTTCCCTGTTTGAAAGCCCTCCCCAGTTTACTAAAATTTTACGGATTTCCGACCAGAGTTGGATACCCGCCATCCGCAATATTCCAGACGCCAGCGTCCCAACCTGCAAAGGTGGCGGCGGTCTTTAACTCGTCCGCCGTTTTCCCCGTTCCGTTCAGATAACTGCCCGAGTAGTCGTCCCAGACGCTGCTGGCCACGCCCTTGACCTGGAAATTGCCCTTTGCAAAGAACACGCTGTTCACAGAGCCGGTCAAATGGCCGACCGCCGGCTGTGCGGTCCGCCCCGCCTCGGTGGACGGGTTCACGGCGTTGGTGGTATGGACGGCGGAGACTGTATAACAATTCCTGACCGTGGACAACCCGTCGCCGACGATTCCCGCCACACCGCTGCCCTGGACGTGTGCGCCCTTTACAGAGCCGGAGGACCAGCAGTCTGTGATACTCCCGCTGTTCCGTGCCGCGCCCGCAATGCCGCCCGCTGCGCTGCTGGTGCTCACGATATCGCCGGTAAAATAGCACTCGGAGACCGGGATGTTGACATTGCCCACGATGCCGCCCGCCGGACCGACATTGGTGTTGAGCGTCACATCGGACGAACAGCGGGAAATATGCCCGCCATTATAAGAGGAATAGCTTGTGGAGAGCGTCGCCCCCACAACGCCGCCCGCACCGGGTCCTTTTGTTGTGATCGTGCCGCTGGTATGGCAGTTTTCCACGGAAGCACCGTACAGGAACCCCACCGCAACGCCCGCATGATAGTTCGTCCCATTGGTCGTAACCTCAATACTTGCATTCTCGATAACGACATTTTTCAGTTTGACCTCACCCTTGCCGGTATTGTCGTACACTGTGCCAAATAAACCCGTATACGGCTGGGTTCTATCGGCCGCGCGTTTGATATTTAGATTGGTAATTTTGTAGCCATTGCCGTCAAAGCCGCCCCTGAACCAGCTGCTGGCATACACCACACCGCCGATCGGCGTCCAGTTTGAATACGCGGAAAGGTCGATGTCCTTGCCCAACTTATAGTATTTGGTTAAATCATTGCGGATTCTATTGAGTTCCTGCGGTGTCTTGACGACAATCGCCTGTTCCCAAGAGGAACCGTCGCCGCTTTCCATCGTGCTCTTCACCTGGAACTGCACCGTATCGGGAGCTATGCCATCCGCCGTGATGGTAACCCGGGCGCTCTGCGCCGGGTCTGTCACGAGCATCCACCCGTTCGGGAGCTGCGCCGTGTCGGGATACAGCGTGATCATCTGACCCACTTCGCCGCTCACTGACGCTGTATAGGCGCTCACCGGCGCTCCATCCAAGTCCTCCCCGTCAATCCACTGCACGGTCACTTCCCGGGTGGCCTTTTGGATTTCTCTGACCAGGAAAGTCACTGTGTCGGGGGTTACGCCATCCGCCGTGATTGTGACCTCGTGACTCTGCGTGGGGGAAGCCGCCACCAGCGCATAGTCCTCCGGGAGCTTGGTACTGTCGGGGTAGACGATATCGGTCGCGCCCACCTTGGCGGTCACGGTCTGCTGATAGCTTGTACCCACAATCTTCTCTGTGGCCTGGTCTGCCCACTGCACCGTGACCTGGCGGTCCACCACCGGGGAGGTCTCTTGCACCGTAAAGATCACCTCAGAGGGATCGGCCGTCCCGGTATCCATATCCAGATGAATCGTCCTGCTCTGCGGGTCCGGATCATAGATACATCCGGTCGGCACGCTGACCATCGCGCTGGTCAACGCACGGTCGCCGGTCTTTGTAATATCCGTGAAGGTATAGGTGGTCCGGCCGACTTCCTTCGCATTTTCCTGGAAGATCACATCGACAGTAAAGTCCTTTGGCTCCGGCGGATCGACCGGCCCCTCGGAAGAGCCGGGATCGGAGGAACCCTCCGGGCGCACCACGGGGGAATCACCTGTACCGACATCCGCGCCCTCGTCCGTCTGCCCCGCCTGCACAATCAGGTTCCCATGGAAATGCTCCGCCTGATGCGCGTTGCCGATGGACTCCGGCAGCCAGCCGCCGAGGATGAACTGTGCGTTTTCCGCCGCAGGCAGTGGATTGGACATCGTATACGGCTGATAGACAGCTTCCATCAGGTCGAGTGGCTGGCCCTTTTCGTTCATAACCAACTGCCAGTCGGGCGTACTTTCGGTCCCCTCGTTGGCAAAGACCAGAACCTTTAAAATATTCTTGAGGCCATAGGCTTCCGCGCACAAAACAGTCCCGTCCTGCTCAACGCCGCCGTCGTCCCGCACAACAACATTGGGAATTTTGTGCTGCTGCCCACCTGCATCGGAAAGGCCCAGCGTCACCTGTAGGGGCAAACTGCCGTCATTATAGACCGTCACCGGGTGAAAATCGGTCAGCACGGCGTTTTGATCTTCCTTCGCCAGTGCAGAACGCTCTTCAATGGCCTCTTTCATTTCATCTTGAAATTGCTCCAACGAGATCGGGCGCAGATTCTTAAATTCCATTGCATTCGTAACCGCATCCAGATTTTCCGCCTTCAATCGGACATCCGCAGATCCGGATACAAAATTCGCCGGCGCCTTTTCCATATCTGCAAACCAAGCCATTGTTGCGCTTATCAACAGACACAGCACCACCAATACGGATATGACCGAGAGCACCAAACGTCTGCTTCCTACTGTATGTTTCATTCCATTTCCTCCTTTATCCCCATCAGGAACAGGGAGCATCTCAAATTTATCCGTCCGCTGCCAGAGGAACGTTCTACATAAGCCCAGCAACACGACCAATATATAATTTTATTATAAAGAAATCTCCGATTGATTTAATGGGCTTTCTGCAAAAACAGTCAAAATTATTGGAAATTTCTTCATGTATGTTTTTGTTCTGCCAAGTCCTCTTTTCCTACATCCAATGGATCTGTTTACAATGCGCAAAAAGGGGCCTCCGCCGGTTTTCACCGGGGAGGCCCACTTTTTCGTTATGCACGCAAAAATTTCAGTTTAGGACAATATCACTCCAATTTATCGGTATATTCTTTTGGGATTCCTCTGAAATTTGTTAGACCTAATAAGTAGTCCGTGGTTGTTTGATGATATTGAGCCAAACTTATTAAAACTTTTGTCGGGATATCTCTTTGCCCCAATTCATAATTGCTGTATACC
>DBFXIC010000492.1:0-2976 GCA_048455095.1 Anaeromassilibacillus sp. | reverse complement strand
CTTTGTCACCAAGGCGATTTTCAATGTACCGCCGTCGCCGTCCGCAGGCGTAGGATTGTTCGCCGATGACGTAGGCGCGCCGCTGGAACATCCTACAAACATTGCCGCCGAAAGTGCCAGAACCAGAAACATACTGATGATCTTTTTCATTTTTAATACTCCTCCTGATAAAATATAATATGGTAAATTAAAGGCTGTTCTGTTTTTTACGGCGCAGGGTATCGTACCATACACCGACAATGATGATGCCGCCGATGATCACCATCTGGACAAACGCGTCCACCTTGACCAGATTCAATCCATTGCGCAGTACGCCCATAACGGCCGCGCCGATGACCGTACCGAGGATACCGCCTTCGCCGCCCATAACGGAGGTGCCGCCGATCACCGCGGCGGCGATGCCCTCAAGCTCGTAGCCCTGTCCGGCATTGGACTGCGCGGAGGCCAGACGGGCCGCCAGCAGGATTCCGGCCATTGCAGAGGTCGCTCCGCAGAGCACATAGGCCATCAATTTGGTCTGAAAGACATTGATACCGGAAAGACGGGCCGCATCCTCATTGGAACCAATCGCGTACAGTCTGCGTCCAAAAGCGGTCTTGGCCAAAACGACTCCCAACACAACGGCCAGCACCAGCATCAGCACAGCCGGGAAGGGGATAGTATCAAATAAGGTTCCGCCGCCGATGAACTTAAACGAAGCGACAAGTTCCTTGTCCTCCAGACTCTGTACAGAAACCGGTTTGCCCTGTCCTACCAACTGCGTCAGGCCGCGAAACGCAAACTGTGTGCCCAACGTTGCAATAAACGGCGTGACGTTCATTTTTGTCACCACCAGGCCGTTGATCAGGCCCGCCAGCGCGCCGGCGCCAATACCCAACAGGATTGCGACCGGCAGATTTAATCCCATGGTCAGGCATTTGGCACAGATGATGCCGCCAAAACCCACCACCGAGCCGGCAGAAAGATCCGTACCGCCGGTAATCAACACAAAGGTCAGGCCAAAGCCCAGGATTGCATAGGGGGTAATCTGTAAAACGACCGTCAGCAGGTTATTCACTGCCACAAATTTTCCCTGTGACAGAATACCGAAGAAGATCGTCAAAAGGATCAAAACGCCAAACGCCATAAATTTCTGAATAAAATCGCCCATATCAGCCTTGGAAAATGGCTTTAACCTTGGCGCCGCCGAAGCCTCCATGGCACGCGGCGCCGCTTTTTCTTTCACGCTCATGTTACGCACCCTTTCTGATTGTACTGTCGCCGTCCTTGATGCCGGCCGCCAAGCGAAGAATTTTTTCCTGTGTTGCCTCACCGCGCTCCAGCTCGCCGGTAATTTTGCCGCCGTGCATCACCAGCACGCGGTCGCTCATACCGAGCACTTCCGGTAGTTCCGAAGAAATCATGATGATCGCCACACCGTTGTCACTCAATCGATTCATCAGCTCATAGACCTCGTATTTCGCACCGACGTCGATACCCCTTGTCGGCTCATCAAAGATCAGCACCTTGATGTCGTTGCACAGCCACTTCGCCAACACAATCTTCTGCTGATTGCCTCCGGAAAGGTTCTGCACGGTCTGTTTCATACTTGGGGTTTTGATGCGGAGGCTCTCGATGTACTGCTGTGCATTTTCGCGGGCCTGTGTGTCGTCGATCATGCCCGCACGGCATAGATCCGGAATATGCGCCAGATTGATGTTGCGCTCCACCGTCATGTTTAAGGCCAACCCGTCGCGCTTACGGTCTTCGGTGATATAGCCGATTCCATTTTTAATTGCGGCCTGAATACTTTGGACGGGAACCTGCTTCCCATCGATAAAAATTTCTTTGCTCTCTGTATGGTCCGCGCCAAAGATCGCGCGTGCCAGCTCCGTACGCCCTGCGCCCATCAGCCCGGCGAGCCCAACAATTTCGCCCGCCCGAACCTGAAACTCTTTTACATGGACCTTGCTGTTTTTGACATTCCGCGCTTCAAACCGTACTGGGCCGATCTTCCGCTCGTATGCCGGAAACTTTGCTGTCAATTCGCGCCCCACCATCATCTGTACCAACTCGTCAATGGTGACATCTGCATAATTCCTGGTTCCGATGTACTGCCCGTCACGGATGACAGAAACCCGGTCTGTGATGCGCGCCAGTTCCTCCAGCCTGTGGGAAATGTAGAACATCCCTACCCCTTTTTGCTTCAGTTTATGGATGATCGCAAACAGCCGGTCCATCTCCGACTCGGTCAGCGCCGCGGTTGGTTCGTCAAGAACCAGGATCTTGGAGTGAAACGAGATGGCCTTTGCAATCTCCACCATCTGCTGCTCCGCCACACTCAAACTGCGTACCAGTGCCCGTGGGCTGATCTGTAAGCCCAGATCGTCCAAGATCTCCTGCGTCTCCTGATACATCCGGCGATCATCGACAAACGGACCGCGTTTGGCCTGCCGGTCCAGCCAGATATTGTCTGCTACGGAAAGCTGGGAACAGAGGTTGAATTCCTGAAAGATAATACTGATCCCCAGTTCCTGTGCCTTTTTGGTGTTCTCAATGGTCACCTTTTCGCCACCAATGAAAATTTCTCCTTCCTCCGCGTGATAAACGCCGGAGAGTACTTTCATCAACGTGGATTTGCCTGCGCCGTTTTCTCCACAGAGCGCGTGAACTTCGCCTTCGTTTAAGGTCAGGCTGACGTCGCTCAGTGCCTTTACGCCGGGGAACGATTTGGAGATGTGCTCCATCCGCAATAGTTCCTCCATAGTTTGGTTTCCCGCCTTTCGTGGGACCTTCCGGGGGATTCCCCGCATTGGTCTTTTTCGAATTTAAAGTGAACCGTTTCGTTTTTACGGCTTTATCTTATCAATCCATACAGCGAAACAGAATGGAAAAAACGACTACAAGTAGTAAAAAAACGACGGTCGCTAGCAAACGACCGTCGTTTTTTAAGCTGCCATATAAAAATCTCCCGCTGTTCTGTAACCGTATACAGAC
>DBFXIC010000491.1:0-4375 GCA_048455095.1 Anaeromassilibacillus sp. | reverse complement strand
GCCCGTACGGCTCCACCATCCGCTGGATTGGCAACGAAGCGGGCAAAGCGGGCGACCCCTGCTGGTCCAAGCTCGACCAGCAGCGCCAGAGGAACTATTACGATGCACACGGCGGCGACGAAGCGGCATATTTAAATGCCGGCGACCCGAACGGCAACATCTGGAGCATCGGCGAATGCGACGTTTCCCTGACCTCCGGCTGGTTCTGGAAATCCGGAAAACAGCCCAAGAGCATGGAAGAGCTGACCGATATCTACTTTAAGTCCGTCGGCCGCGGCCAGCCGCTGCTGCTGAATGTGCCGCCGAATACGACGGGCGTTCTGCCGCAGAACTTTGTGGACCGCGTTGCAGAACTGGGCGAGACCATCCAGGACACGTTCCGCACGGACCTGACAAAGCAGGGCGGCGCGACCGCGGAAGCGACCGCTGTGCGCGGAGACAGCCAGGCATACGCGGCGGCGAATGTGCTGGATGACGATCCGGACACCTATTGGACCATGGACGACGGCCAGACGACCGGCAGCATCACGATCAATCTGGGCAGCGCCAAGGTGTTCGACATTGTCTCCATTGAAGAGTATATCAAGCTGGGCCAGCGGATCTCTGGCTTTACGGTGGAAGTCCATGCGGCCAACGGCTGGAAGGAATTTGGTTCCGGCCATACGATCGGCGCAAAGCGCCTGGTCCGCGGCGCGCCGGTGCGTGCCGATCAGATCCGCATCAATATCACGGGTTCGCAGGCGGTCCCGCTGATTGAGAATGTGGGCGTTTATAAGGCCGGGGGCGCGTTTGAGCAGGAATCCGTCATGCCGGAAGGCCTGTCGATGATCGACGACCGCGAATTCGACCGCAGCAGCGGCTGGAATCTGGAGACCATCGACGGCGTCAACGAAACGGGCATTTGGGCCGATCCGGGCGCGGAGGCCAGCTTCCAGTTTACCGGCACCAAGGCGTGGATCGTCGGCACCAAGGACCCGAACCACGGGACGATGGACGTCTACATCGATGGGAATCTGGTTGCGACTCCCAACGCCTATCAGGCGACGCGCCAGCTCAGGCAGATCCTCTATACAACGGACGACCTGCCGTACGGCGAGCACACCGTGCGCATGGTGTGCAAGAATAAGGCGACCGGCCTCGACGCCGCGTTCATTCTGGACAACAACGGCGCGGGCATGTTTGAGATCAGCCCGGCCAGCTATACAGTCCGTGAGGGCGGCACACAGGACGTCACCATCAAGCGCGTGGGCGGCACAACGGGCGAGGTCACGGTGGACTTCCAGACCGCGCCGGACTCCGCCGTACACGGCAGGCATTATAACGACGTCAGCAAGACCGTGACCTTTGCGGATGGACAGGACACCGCCAAGGTGACGGTGGAAGCGATTGAAAACACCGAGATCACCGGCGACCTGCGTTTCTTTGCGGAGATCGTCAATCCTACGGGCGACGCGATCCTGGGCTTCAACACCCGCGCGGACGTCATCATCAAGGACAACGACCTTGTGGACAAGAACGCCCTCAAGACGGCGCTCGACACCGCAAACGCGAAGAACGAGGGCTGGTATGCCTCCGCAGCGTGGGCGGACTTTGTGCGCGCCAGGGACGCCGCACAGGCCGTCTACGACGATCCCGATGCGACGGGCGATCAGGTCAACACGGCGTTGACCGATTTGGAAGAGGCGCAGAATGCGCTGGTGGCGCGCACCGCGTACACGGCGGACGACCCGTTCGTCCTGCCCGGCAAAAACGATGGCGCAAAGCTGGCAGAGGCGGAATTCTTTACGCTGATTCCGATCTCCGGCAGCAACTATGTGCGCATCGAACTGGATTCCAATGCCAGCAACGGCAAAAAGGTCGGCTGGATGGAGCCCGGCAACGTCATCAAGCTGCCGTATACGGCGAGCCATGCGGGCGTTTATACGGTGGACTGCCGGTACCAGAGCGGCCGCGTGAGTGAGGCGACGGCGAACGCGATCAACTGGAGCGGCGAGAACATCCAGAGCGGTTCCGTGCGCGTCTACGGCGACAGCAGCGCGCCGTATAAGAACGTTACGTTCGATATCACCGTGACAAAGCCCGGCGCGGGCGAACTGGTGATTACGGCGGATTCCAACGCGGGTCCGAACCTCGACAAGTTTACATTTACCGCGAAGGAACTGGTGGCCAATACATACACCATCACCGCTTCTGCGGAGGAAAACGGCAGCATCACGCCTTCCGGCGCGGTAGAGGTGGAAGAGGGCGCTTCCCAGACCTTCCAGATCACCGCGGACCGCGGCTATGAGGTTGCGGACGTCCTGGTGGACGGCGCATCCGTCGGCGCGGTCAAGTCCTACACGTTTGAGAACGTGATGGGCGCGCACACGATTGCGGCTTCCTTCCGCGCCATGAGCAATTATGGCGAAAACAACCCCGTAATCCTGAGCGGCAGCACAACGCCGGTCGAAGTGGAAGCGGAGCTTCTGGAATTCGGCGGCAGGGGCGCGGTCGTAGAGAACAATTCCCATGCGAGCGGCGGCAAAGCGGTCGGCTGGCTGGGCAATTGCGGCGACCACGGCAACGCATGGGTGAACCTCTGGGTAGAAGCGCCGCAGGACGGCGACTACGACGTTGCGATCTCCTGCATGGCCGGCGCGCCCAATACGCTCTATTATGAGAACCTCGATAAGAGCGTCAGCGGCAGCATCTCGATTGAGAACACCGCGCCGAATTTTGTAACAAAGACCATCCGCGTCAGCCTCAAAAAGGGCGTGGATATGCTGAAGTTCTTCAATGATGAAGAGAGCACTGCGAATCTGGACAAATTCGCTATCACAGCGGTTCAGCCGGTTCTGTCCGCAGTGTCCGTGACAAATCCGGAGGCGATCACGGTCGCATACGGCACGTCCTTTGAAGCGCTCGACCTGCCGGAGACGGTGAAAGTGGCGCTGAGCGACGGCTCTGCGATCGACGCTTCGGTCGCGTGGGCGGAAGGCAGTTATCAGCCGACAGCCGGCACCTATGTGCTTTCGGGCGCACTGACCCTTCCCGAAGGCGTGGCCAATCCCGAAGACCTGCGGGCGGAGATCACCGTGACGGTGCATCCGGAACAGGAGCCCACTGACCACATGCTCTTCATCCAGTGGAACGAGGACAACGCGAAAGTGACCGTGGACGATATAGAAGAAGTGATCGTGGACCGCGACGGTATCTACAGCGCAATGGTGATGGCGGGCAAGGTGCTCCTGCTGCACATCATTCCTGTGCGCGGCCCGTTCAGCGCGGCTACGCTCAACGGCGAATCGCTCTCGTTTGAAGCTGGCGACTTCGTCTTTCCGATGCGTATGCCGAATGAGGACGTCAAGCTCTATTTCCACTTTACGGTTGTGAACAAGGAAATCCTGAAATCCGCCCTGGATGTGGCGAATGCGGTTACAAAGGACGAACTGGACACGTTGGCGGACACCGCGAAGAAGAATTTCCTTGCGGCGCGCGATGCGGCCCAGAACGTTTACGACGACGATGCGGCCACACAGGCGCAGGTCAACGAGGCGTGGAAACGCCTTGTAAAGGCTATCCAGTATTTCGATTTCAAAAAGGGCGACCTTTCCTCCCTGAAAAAACTTTTGGAGACCGCTTCCGGCGTCGATCCCGAACTGTTCATCGAGGACAGCTACGAGGGCTTCGAAGAAGCCTATCAGGCGGCGCAGGAGGTCTATGACCGCGGCGGCGACGCCCTGGAAGAGGATGTCGAGACCGCGTACAAGGACCTGGAAGCGGCGCTCGATAAGCTCGTGTTCAAGGCCGACCTGAGCAACCTGCAAAACGTGGTCAATGAGGCGAAGTCCCTCAACATGGCGGAATTCCTGCCGGAAGGCCAGACGGAATTCCAAAAGGCCCTTGCCGCGGCAGAGAAGCTCTTGGAAAAGGACTCCAAGACGACGCAGAAAGCCGCCGATGCAGCGGCTCTGGCGCTTGCCGAGGCCATGGAAGCGCTGCGCAAGATCCCGAACAGGGACATGCTGAACGAGCTGATCGCCCAGATGGAAGCACTGGATCTGAGCGGCTATACGGCGGCGTCCGTCCATGCGCTGGAGGTAGCCTTGGATCATGCACGCACGGTTGCCAATGATCCGGACGCGACCGGCGCGCAGATTGCCAGCGCTTATGACGATGTCAACGATCGATTTGGCCGTCTGGAAACAAAGGGGAAGGATCATCCTTCCGGCGGCGGTTCCTCCGGCGGAAGCCATTCCGGTGGTTCGGGCAGCACTTCCGGCGCGGGTACCGCTCCGGCGACGACCTCCCCGGTGCTCCCGGCGCCGCAGAATACACAGCCGCAGGTCTATGTTGTTTCCGATACAACACTCCCGTTTGGCGTCAAGAGAGGCAG
>DBFXIC010000490.1:0-3414 GCA_048455095.1 Anaeromassilibacillus sp. | reverse complement strand
GGCTTTGCACAATAGCGCCCACCCGATCGTCGCCCACCTTGCTTACCAGCCGGACGGGCTGCCCCAGACGCTTGAGCGCCAACCCGGTGTTTCCGACAGCCCCGCCCAGATAGATGACAAATTCGCTGCTTTCTGTGAGCCGCCCCTGAGCCAGCAGGTCGCGCGCAACGGCGTCTCCGTCGCCGGAAGCAAACCTGGGCAGAATATCCAAAACCAGAGATCCGGCCACAAGTACATGGCCTTCTGTGAGGAAACGCATCGTTTTTTCCTTCCTTACCCCTTGATGCCGCCGGCCGTAAGGCCCTCCACAAACTGGTTCTGATTCATCAAAAAGATGATGACCAGCGGGACGAAGGCAAGCACCGCGCCGGGAATGAGCATATCGTAGTTGTTACCGTAGGAACTGATCAGCGACGCCAGCCCCACGGGCAGCGTATAGGACGATTCGCTTGCGAAAACGATCATCGGCCACAAAAAGGCGTTCCAGTTGCGCAGCGCCAGCAGGATGATCATGGCCCCGAAAGCAGGCTTCATCATCGGCACCATGATGCGGGCAAAGATGCCAAACTCCGTGCATCCATCCACGCGGGCCGCTTCCATATAGCCCCGGTCGATGCCCCGCACGTATTGCTGGAAGAAGAACATGGCTGTGGGCTGTACCACGAAGGGCAGGATGGACCCTGTTTTGGTGTCGATCAGCTGCATGTTGATGATCATCTTGTACAGGGGAATCAACAGAATCTCGATGGGGATCATCATGACGATCATCGTGAGGACAAACAGAACGTTCTTTCCCTTGAAGTCATAGGCCCCGATGGCGTAGCCGCAGATGGAGGACAGGCCAAGCGAGCATACCGTGCTGGCTACCAGCACGACAATGCTGTTCCAGTACCATTGCAGGTAGATACCGTCCTTGGTGGTAAGGGTGTATTCGTAGTTGGCCACCGTCAGATTGTCAAATTCAAAGACCATCCGGATGCCGTTGCGGAACAGGTCCTCCGTGTTCTTGAATGAGGCGATGACCATAAAGTAGATCGGAAATAGCGCTACGAGCGCCATCAGAATCAGCACCGCGTAGTTGGCGGTGGTCAGCAGCCTTTTGCGAAGCACAGGCGAAAGCATCTTCTCACTCCTTCTCAAACAGCCCCATCAGCTTCATCTGCACCAGATTGATGATCAGCACGATAAACAGAAGCGCAAAGCCAATGGCCGACCCAAAGCCCAGGTTGCCCGATGTGAAAGCCTGCTGATAGAGATAGCGCACGATGGTCAGGCCCAGGTTGCCGGGGGTGGATTCCTTCCAGAACACATAGCTTTCGCCGAAGGTGCGGTATCCCTCTACGATCAGCATGGTGAGCACATAGATCATCGTTGGCTTAAGCAGGGGAAGGGTGATGCGCGTGAGGCGCTGAAAGCCGGTCGCGCCGTCGATTTCGGCGGATTCATAGACCTCAGAGGGAATGGCCTGCAGGCCGGAGAGGAAATAGATCATATACATACCGGCGCTCTTCCAGGCGGTGAGGAACACCATGAGGAAGATGCTCCAGCCATATTGCAGCATGAAGCGCTGTTGGGGCAGTCCCAGCGCAATGAAGATGGAGTTGATGGCTCCGGTTTCCGTGTCGGCGAACATCATACGGAAAACGATGCCGGCCACGATAGTCGAGGCGAGGGCGGGGATAAAAAAAGTTGCCCGGAATCCGTTTCGCCCGCGCAGGTGCAGATTGTTGAGCAAGAGAGCGAGCAGCATGGGGAGGACAATCAGCACGACGCAGTTGCAGACAGTCACCAGCGTGGTGGTTTCCAGCGAAGCGTAGAACGCGCTGTTGAACAGCTTCCGGTAGTTGTCAAGCCCGACCCAGGTGGCCGAGCCGAAGCCGCGGATCTTTTGCAGGCTCATGACAAAGGAGCTGAAAATCGGGTAGACATTAAAAATCAAAAAAGACAGGATGAACGGAATCAGAAAAAGATATGGGGCAACATGCCAGTTGTAGGGCAGGGAAGCCAGCCTGCCTTTGGGCGACTTATGCTTTGCCATGGCGTTATTCACTGCGCAACGCTCCTATCCTTGTACCCTGCGAGCGGGTAAGCGTTAAGAGACCGTGCCTCCGGTCCTTCCGAGACCGGAGGCACGGCAAATAGAAAGGGATCAGTAGTTGCGCAGGGCTTCGGCGGCTTCGGTGAGCGCTTCGGCAGGCGTCTGCGTCTTGGTTTCAAACACGTTGTACATCACGTTGGAGGACACGGCGTTGAACGCTTCCGGAACAAGAGCGGAGTTGTGAATCGCATTGGCGTTCTTCAGACTCTCGGAGACGATGCCAAACACGTTCTCGTTGGAGAAGTAAGGCAGCTCAATTTGCAGCGCGGGGTCTTCCCAGGCGTCGGTACGGTAGGGAGCATAGCCCAGCATTTCGTAGCACTGCACCTGCGCGTCGTAGCTCATTTTGCAGAAATACAGGAAATCCTTGGCCAGTTCGGGGGATTCGCACTGGTTGGTAATCACGGCGCCGTTGCCGCCGGTACAGGCGGTGGTATACGCTTCGGCGTCATCCGGGTCCCACACGGGCATGGGGCGCACGGCGATCTTGCCGGAAAGGTCAGGCATGTATTCGGTGAGGCGGCTCATGTACCACATGGGCAGGATCACGGACGCGGAGCCGCCGTTGTTGAAGAACTCATAGAAGATTTCGGAGGCGTTGCCGCCGCCGGGCATGGCGATGGCGATGCCGTCATCCATCCAGGACTTGAGGTATTCCAGCAGCTCGATGTTGGTTTCACAGTCCAGAATCACATTGCCGTCCGCATCCAGGAAGTCGGAGCCCTTCTGCAGCACCATGGCCTGGAAGGGCGCCATGTCGGTGGTCTCGATCACGGTCATGGGCTTGCCGGTCTTTTCCACCACCTGCTTGCCGGCGGCTACATAATCATCCCAGGTTACGATGCTGTCGATGTCCACGCCGGCAGCCTCCATGATCTCGGTGTTGTAATACACCACCGTGCCACCCAGCTGGGAGGGAGCGCCGTAGAGTTCGCCGTCGGTGGAATAGATATCCAGCTTGGCCTGGACATACACATCGCGCTCATCGGCGATCAGATCGGTCAGCGTCAGGAAGGGAATCTCTTCGTAGTCGAAGAAAGTACCAAAGGCAGTGACGTTGACGTCGCAGTAGTCAGGGGCGCCCTCGCCGGTCTGTAGCGCCACCAGCAGCTTGGTCTGACGGTCGGAGCCAGCCATATCGACGGTTTCCAGCGCGATGGGGCGGTCGGGGTTCTGTTCATTCCAGGCGGCGGCGCGGGCATTGTAGAAATCGGCCTGCGAGGAGATGCACCACCAGGTGAGCGGCGTGGGCTCGACCGTTTCGGTCTCGGCCAGGCTGAACGAAGCCGAAGCCAGGGTCAGCATGAGCGTCAGGA
>DBFXIC010000489.1:0-8408 GCA_048455095.1 Anaeromassilibacillus sp. | reverse complement strand
CTCCACGCTGCCGCACACCGCCACGGGGCTTTGACGGATGGACGGCGTGTACAGGCATTCGACGCTGGCGTAGAACGCGTTGGCGTCGCAATGAAGAATCACCCGTTCCATGGCCGTCCCTCCCGCTGTCATTAGCCTTCTATATTTATTATACGAACATACGTTCTCTTGTCAAGCCGGAAATATGTTTCAGCAAATTCTACCTGCCTTCCCGCTCCGCTTCCTTCCCCTTTACTTCCTTAACATCAAATTATTGAAGTGTATCAAAAATCCATTGAAAGAAACGGCTTAATTTGAGTGGGTATTATATAAAAGGCATCTTTCTATTTTTATCGTATTTGCATACCACTTAGATAACAATTCGTAAAAAATGTTATATTTCAAAATACGTTTGGTTATAAGCCACCTGTTTTCATAAGACCAGCCGAAGGCATAAAACCAAATTACCTAAATATTATCCAAGCAAACATAAACAATATCTATTGCATGTAAGTGAGGGGGAGAAATTCTTATGACTTTGCATCAATAGCACAACAACTGTTAACCTTCCACCTTCGTAGTACTCCAAGGGAAGATTCATTGTTTCATTATTTAGTCTATATTTAATCTATCCAGTTGCCTATCAAATTCGTATTCCGCCCATTCCCAGCGCCGTTTTGACACCAAGTCCAGCATAAGGCGCAAAACAATACAACGTCTTAAACACCTCCATCAAAGGTGCCGGCAGGCGTGCTTCCAGAACGAAACGTCCTGCAAAGCATGGAATTTTGGTCTGTTTCATCGGATATCGCAGCGTCTGCAACCGGTAATCCACAATGTGCAGCCCTGTCAGCATCGCTGCAAATGCATCAGCATCGTCAAGCGGCATATCGGGAAAGCATAGACCCCAGCGCACAATCAACGATTGCAGGATCAGCGACTCCTGCGGAAAGATCACATATCTCCCGCTCTGCTTGAAAGAAGCCGGCGTAAGCAATTCAATTGGGAAACGCCTATCAAGCGTTAACTCCTGCGCACGTTTTATGAACACATGAGGCGCTTCGATCCGCTCAAATTCACAGGAATCAAAACTGAACCTGCACGGATGAAGCCATACTTCCTTCTTATCCTCCAATACTGGCATAAACAGTTCAATCGCTTCGTTGTTGAGCAGATTGACCGTCCACCAACCTTCCTTTGTTTTCGGGTCAAGCCACAGATATTGGTGGACCGGTCGCGTTCCCTGCTCGTGCAGCCGGTTTCCAGCCTCCGCGGAGACCTGCGACAGCAACCAAGCGTACAATGGATACGCCAGCGACGGAGAAAACCGTTCCGGTATATTCTCAATATGCAGTTTTGCCTGAACGATCATGTGATGCTCACCTCACAGGCGCCGGCCACATACATCGTCTGCCCATGCTTTCCATATTTCAGCGTATGGGGAGAGATGCCAAGCGCCTGATCCTGTTCGTGATGATGGCCCCTAAAATTGCGGCTCAGATACCGGGACACAAAATCAAGCCCCTGTTCCTCGCCAAAATATGGATAGGCCAAGCTCGTAGCAAAGAAACCCGAACCGCCGCCAAGGTGCAGGAGGTTCCTTGTGCCCGGGTCCGACAGCCCATATGGCGATGCAAAATGCTTTTCGTATGTTTGCCTGTAATATGCGGCAAATGCATTAATCGCCTCAAGAATGGTTTGAGCCGTTATTCGGTTTTTCAAGATCGACTGATCCAGCGTCAACCTAAAGCGGATAGCTGTTCCCGGCGCGATGCACTCACGGCAAAGATTGATGGCATGTATCTCGCCGGCCCTAGAGCCATCCTGCTTCATCGTCAGCGTCATCATCCGGTCGGGGACCTGCTCACTATCGGAAACCTGAATACCACGCATCAGGCTGTTGACCGCGTTCGAGGGTTTCTTTGCCTCGAGTTCAAGCACATGCAGGTAGCTTTCTTCCGGCAAAACCAGGTTTTTTTCATTGCGCTTGTCCATTGGCATGTCCATCAGCCTTGCAACATTTGCTTGACGGCGCCGCGGGTCCTGCCCTGCAATCATCTGATACAGCAAAGCCGAGCGCAACGCTCCCTTGATGCTGCTTCCGGGGATATACGCCACGCCTTGGGGATTACGGATAAAGCGATGGATATCTTTGAGGCTGTGGTCTGCATCCAGGGTGCCGCCCGTGCTTACCTGATAACGGATGACCGGAGCGATTTGCTCATCGTCCAGACCGCATTCCCTGTACAAAAAAGCATACAGATCACCGCCCCTGCGCATACAGAAACCTTCAAACAGCTCCACAAGCCGGTTCTGAATCAGCAGGTCAAAGAAAGCCTGTTCTTTCAAAAAAGAGACGGTTCCCTTTTCGGGATTGAGGATATATTCCTTGCGCGGCGTCTTCTGGCCGCTGCCGATATGCAGCGGACCGCGCGTGGTCAACGTCAGCGTATAGACCTGCAGGTGATCCTGTTCAGTCAAAAGCTCACCCCCAGCATCATCGGTTTGGAATAACGGTATACGGGGTGCGCTCCCGCCTCGGCAACGCTGTACAGCGCTCCGGCAAAAGGCCGTTCCAGCATGGCGCCTGCGGCCAGGAAATACTGCGTTCTCTTTCGCTGCGGCGTGTGGCTGAAAGTATCCGACTGCACATAGCCGCCACGCCTTGTAATCTGATAGGATGCGCCGCTGAGCGCGTTGTCCAGCTCATCATCCGCCGGCAGACTGGTCGTCAGCAGCAGATAATGCTTCGGGTTCTTTGCCGTCAGGGCGTCGTACAGCCATTGTGTCTGCGCGTCGAATGGCTCGTTGAGCAGGATCACATCCTCAATAGAGAACGCGCCATATCCGGCGCTGACCTTGCCGCCAATGCCGCCCGTTCCCAGCGCGTGCAGCAGCTTTTCAAGCCGCTGCGCCTGCGTTTCATCCACGCATCCCACCAGAATATAGAGCCCGCATGAAGGCTTGAAGCGGTATGCGCCCACCTGGTACGGCGTTGTATCATCTCCTTCGTGCACAGCCGCCATTGTCCGCGCCTCATGCACGCCAAAAGGCTCCTCGGACGGACAATACAGCCCATGTCCTTCAAGCGAAGACTGAAAATCCGCCATTTCCGGCACGGGAATCCATGCCATCCGCTTGATCGCCTTGCGAAGCCTGGCAGGCACTTCCTGCTTCGTCTGAGAAATGGCGCAGGGTTTGGGCAAATAATAGACGTCTTCGCCTTCCCTGCTGCGCCATGGCATGCTGTCGCTTAGCAAAAGCCTGCCCGTATCGGCTTGCTCGCACAGCACTTCAATTCCATCCCCGCCCCACAGCGTGCCAGCCGTATGACACAGCGCCGAAAAGAGCGTATCCGCACAGAAATGATCCGATGAGGATTGCAGGGATGTTGCAGAATCTGCCATTCCAAAATGAACCGCGCCGTCAAAACGCAGCTTATACAGGTAATAATCCATAGTTGTCCACCTTGTCAAAAAGCGCTTTGAGCTGCTCCTGCGGGAAGTCCGATTCTACCTGTTCGAAGCGGAAGCCACTCAGGCTGACGCGGCCGCTGCCGCGCGAGCCATGCCCGCCGAGATAATCCAGCTGAAGCAGCCTCATGGCGTGGGCAAGCTGCTCCATGTCCTGCGCAACCTCCTCAGGTTTTATAACATCATAGACGATCCGCACGCCAAACTTCACGCCGGGTACCACCCGCTCAATCTGGCGCGGATTTGCTACAGAGGTCAGACGATTGATGCCATTTTCCGTTTTTACCTCGGTGATGCCGACTTCTTTAAAGCTGTCCACGTTCGTAATGAAGCAGTCTGAAAATTGAAGCCGGGAGCGCCGAACCGGCTGGGCGGAGCCAAACATCCGCAGGATCACAGGGTCATCTTCATCAAACTTTGGCATTGCCTGAATGTCCCTGCACAGGCTGCGGGCAAGCAGCGTGCGCAGCTTGCCCTTGAGACTGCTGCCCGGCACGATGGGCAGTTGTGTCATGGGATCGCGGATGACCGGGCTGTCCACAGCGCCGATGGCGGAAAAGGCGCCGGATGCGCCGATATGCAGCCCTGTGACCACCTTCATCTCACAGAAAATCACGATTTTTCCGTACATACCCGCTCTCCTTCTCAATTTTCCTTGCCGCCCATGAAGCGGTGATATGCCACCAGGGCTTCCATGTAGTGCGCAAAACGGATCATTTCTGCCCGGCTGTTCCCGATACCTTTGATATAATTCAGAAGCTTCGTTGTTTCCAAAAACGTCGTTACAGCCTGCTCCCGGCCAGCGTCATAAACGATGCGCACATACAGCCGCATGAGCTTGAGCTGGCTTTCTTCAAGCAGTTCCGCTTCCGTTCGCAGGTGTTCCGTATTATAGATGTCCATGACTAGCGTATGGATGGCACGGATTTTGGACGTGGTGATGCTGAATCTTCCGGATTCATTCTTCTCCCTTAAGTCCTTCATTACGCGCTCGGCTTCGTTAACATAATTGATAGGAAGATTTTCGGGCTCAATAGGCTGCAACTGGTCATATGGCGTATTCGGACGGTCACTCCGCCTTTTCCGCTGGCCGTAGCCTCTGTTGATATAGCCGCCCGCCTGCTGGCCATAGCCGCGTCCTCCGCCGCGCTGGGGATCGTATGCCATGCGATTCATTCCACCTTTCTGTTCATATAGACATACAGATATATTGCCGTAATCAGCTGCGTCCGGTCCTCCTCGCGGCATGCCCATGCGTACATCTGACTGGAAAAACGGTTATAAAGCGCATAGGAAGGGCTGCTTTTCCCCGGCTGGAGTCGCGCCAGCAGATAGGCATAGCGCGCAAGATTCAGCTTGTCTTCCTGCGCTGCGCGCAATAGCTGCGTCATCTGATACAGGAAAGCCATGCCGCGCTCGTCCTGACCGCCAAAGAAGTCGGAAAGCACCTTCAGCTTTTTCTCCGTCACCTGGCCGGCAAAGACGTCCCAGGGATAGGTATGCTTCTGTTCCGCGTCAAAGAGGGAAACCGCGTTTTTAGACGGCTCATTCTTGGCGCGCTGTTCCAGCACGGCCGTCTCCTCCGCCGCCAGGCGAATGGGGTATCGCGCGT
Organism: Anaeromassilibacillus sp.; assembly: GCA_048455095.1. Classification (GTDB taxonomy): domain Bacteria; phylum Bacillota; class Clostridia; order Oscillospirales; family Acutalibacteraceae; genus Anaeromassilibacillus. The sequence goes on along the minus strand of DBFXIC010000489.1, from coordinate 3,344 downwards.
TGAACAGCGCAATGCCCGCGCTAAGCGTCAGGGCCCCAGCTGTGAAACCCGCAAACCTGTCTCGGATGCGCAGCGCCGCCTCGATGACATCGTTCCATGCGCCCAAGAGAAACACATCGTCGCCTCCGGAATACACCACCGATACCTGCAAGGCGTTGCCCTCTGTCAAGATCTGGCGCATGTACCGCCTGAAGAACAGCGAAAGCTGCCGGGACAGCGCCGCCGTGCGTGAAAGCGTCACAAAGCGGTATCGTTCCTCCGGCCGCATCTCCTGTGCGCGCTCAAAGCCCGCCACGAACGCGTGGCCCAAGTTGTCTACATCCATGCGGCAGACCGCCAGACGGGAAATGCCGGAGGAAGCCCTGGCGAGCTCCTCGTTCTGATTGCTTGCAAAATAATCGCACACATCCAGACGCGTACTGTATTTCATTCCGGTGAACGCGTGGTTTTTGGTGTAAACGCGCCGCACGACCTTATCCACCCCAAGCCGCCCTCGCGCTGTTTTCTCGTCCGTCAGGGTGAGATAGACCTCGCCCTCCAACGTTGGCAGCGGCAGGTCCCAGTGGCCGGAAGCGTCGCCCGTCACATAGTAGGCCACGCGCGATTCATCCTGTATACGGACTGAAAGATCCTCAAATCGCGCACACCACGCGCAGCGGCCCTCGCGCAGCACATCCGTGCTGCCACACACGGTGCACTCCCGCCCGTCCAGTCCGGCCGTCTGTGCGTTCAGCTGCCGGAGCTGCCCGGCGCTGTAGCGGCGCAGCTTGCTGAGGCTGACCGCCGTGGACAAGCGGGCGAAAATTGCCTTGTACGGCGCTTCTTCGGCAGGGGTGTTGGTCAGCTCATTGGCGGAGCATGCCGTCATCCCCTGCGCCATGAAAAGCCGCGAGCCAAACTGGCCGATCAGCCAGTCGTTCATCCGGTCGTTGACCGCTCGCGCGCTGTCGCGGACAGCTTTCGTATTGGGCAACAGCAGATAGCAATGCCCGCCGCCGCTGTAAATCAGGTTGGCGCGGCTCAGCCCACAGGCGCCGAGCACCTCGTCCACATAATGCTCCATGAGCACTTCGAGGAAAAACGAACGGCTGCGCAGGGAGCGCTGCGCACCCTTGGTTGCCACGGTATAGATGAACCGCTGGATGCCGGACAGGTCCGCTGTGAGCATCAAGAACGCCGGCTCCATACGAAAGTCAGCCTCGTGGTTAAACAGGCGGGCCTTATAATCCGTCTCGCCTGCATCCAACAGGTATTCGCTGACGCAGGCGCTGATGGCTGCGGTCATCTTGAGGTGGTCATAGAGCGAGATATCCGGGCTTTCGCCGGTATAGGTGCTGGAAGGCACGTTGGCTGTGCAGCTTTCCAGCAGGCAGAGCAAAGAATCCAGCCAGTCCGCAGAAAGCTCCATATCGTGCAGGCCCCGCCGGAGTATATGCAGCAGCGCCGCGTATTCCCCAGCAGTAACCGGACAGGCGCGCTCTGGCAGCCGCAAACGGCCATCATTTACGGATGGCTCCAGCGCCAGGCCGTTATGCTCGCCGTTGAGATGCGTAAACACGGACAACAGCGGCTGCGCGCGGTTAAACCTTGGGCTCTCGCCCTCGACCTCCCGCCGGTCCGCCGCAGCGGCGATGTTATCGGCTATACAGGCGACATAGGCAAGGCTGTCCTTCTCCATGCGCGCCTGACGAAGGGCCTTTGCATGATGGTAGCGCACGCAGTCAAGCGTGCCGCTCCACTCCTTGCCGGGAAGCAGGCCGCGCAGCATCGCATCGCCGGAAGTGGCGTGGTCGCGGGCATCCTCTCCGGCGCGGTAAACCAACTTGCCCACGTCGTGGAGCAAGCCGCCAAAGGTAGCCCGCAGGGTTTGCGGATTCAAGAAACCACCTCCCGAATTGGAAACAGCGCATCCCTGTACCGGAACCGGCCGAAACGGCAGGGATGTTGTGTCTTCTGCATTCATAGATGCTTCCATCCCACCGCTGGGATAAACAGGAATCTGAGACAATCATATCATAGTTCGTCATACAGTACAAGTTTTTGTCCCCTCGCGGGGATGAATTGCAACAACTGCACGCCCAGCTCGCCCCCTGCACGGAGCAGTTTCCGTCCCCTCACGGGGATGAATTGCAACCGCGGCATCAGCCGCATGTGTGTGAGCATGTTTGAGTTTCCGTCCCCTCGCGGGGATGAATTGCAACGACCGCTATCATCATGCCCAGAACAATTATTTTCCGTTTCCGTCCCCTAGCGGGGATGAATTGCAACTTGTTCTTTATGGCATTGTGTCCGGCTCCGGCTTCGTTTCCGTCCCCTCGCGGGGATAAATTGCAACGATTATAAGGTTAAACGTTGGCCATGGACACACCTGTTTCCGTCCCCTCGCGGGGATAAATTGCAACCTTCTAGTTATCGCAAGAAAAATAATGTCGAAGTTTCCGTCCCCTCGCGGGGATAAATTGCAACCATTTCCAGCATGAAATCAACCAGCATGGAAATGTTTCCGTCCCCTCGCGGGGATAAATTGCAACCCAGAACGCTGTATACGTCCACGATACCACGGATGTTTCCGTCCCCTCGCGGGGATAAATTGCAACTCTAAAATCGTGCGAAAATCGTTGCCGCTCAACGTTTCCGTCCCCTCGCGGGGATAAATTGCAACGGTGGCCAATGCAGCCTATGAGGCCGCCGTGACCGTTTCCGTCCCCTCGCGGGGATAAATTGCAACGGTGCTGGCGTGATGAGGTGAACACATGAGACTGAACGGTTTCCGTCCCCTCGCGGGGATAAATTGCAACAATCCGGGATTGAACGTGCGCGTTGATGTGAACAGGTTTCCGTCCCCTCGCGGGGATAAATTGCAACCGGCGGATGGCGACAAAACCAGTGATGTTGATGGGTGGGTTTCCGTCCCCTCGCGGGGATAAATTGCAACCACAACGGTGATGCGATGTGGGATTTTGAAATTGTTTCCGTCCCCTCGCGGGGATAAATTGCAACGTACTCTCTTTCCGCCTGCCGCATCACCTCTCTGTTTCCGTCCCCTCGCGGGGATAAATTGCAACGATTTTCCCCACTTCCCACCACTCGCGGATGGAGAGCTGGTTTCCGTCCCCTCGCGGGGATAAATTGCAACGGACGACAGCGTATGGGACGACATCGTGCGCATGGTTTCCGTCCCCTCGCGGGGATAAATTGCAACGGGGAAGATTTGCCGTTTTGACAGGTCGCCTCGGTTGTTTCCGTCCCCTCGCGGGGATAAATTGCAACCCACTAACAGCCGCACATTTATTGAATCGCTGGAGGAAATGTTTCCGTCCCCTCGCGGGGATAAATTGCAACAT
>DBFXIC010000488.1:0-2747 GCA_048455095.1 Anaeromassilibacillus sp. | reverse complement strand
CTCCACGCTGCCGCACACCGCCACGGGGCTTTGACGGATGGACGGCGTGTACAGGCATTCGACGCTGGCGTAGAACGCGTTGGCGTCGCAATGAAGAATCACCCGTTCCATGGCCGTCCCTCCCGCTGTCATTAGCCTTCTGTCTTTATTATACGAACATGTGTTCTCTTGTCAAGTCGGAAATATGTTTCAGCAAATTCTACCTGCCTTCCCGCTCCGCCACCTTCCCCTTTCCTTCCTTCTCATCCCCCTGCAAAATCAGCGCAAGGTTCTTCCGATGGACCATCAATTCCCGCATTTCCTCCCGCGCCGCGCGGTACTCCGCATACGCCGCCTTTTTCTCGCCAAGCAGCCGCGCATACTGAGCATTAAGACTCTTGACGGAGGGGAGCTTCTGAACGCCCAGCGCGTCAAAGGCTTGTTTGGCAGCCCGGTGCAGCGCGATCTCGTCCTCATGCTCCTGACGGTATTTCGCCGAGTAACCGGACTTGCGGTAGGCCGCGTAGACCTCGCGCGTTCTGACGTAGTTGACGATGTGCCGTTTCAGCACGGCAGTTTCGGCCAGATGCTTTTCCGCTGCCTGAATCTGCCCGGATAGGGCATGGCAGCGCGCCGCCGCTTCGTCCGCGCGGGCCGACAGGACCGAAGCGTCCATCAGATTATGCTCCTGCAAATAAGCGACGGTCCGCGCCATCTGCTTGAGGTTGAAAGTCGTCGCCCAGCGGCGGTAGCCCTCACCCCTGCCGGAGCGCAACCTGGCTTGAATGTCGATGAGCAGCTGGTTCCGGGGACGGTTCGCGGCTCGTCCCTTCCAGGGTACATGCACCTTTTCTCCCGCGATCACAGCGCGCAGTTCAGCCTCCGAATACCCTTTGCCCAGCGACTCCAGCCGGATACTCTGCTTCTGTCCCGCGCCGCGGAAAGTGATCTGCCGGCCCTGTCCGACGGCATAGCCTGCGCCGGAGACGAGCGACAGCAGCGCGTCAAAGTCCGCGGGCTTTTCTTCCAGCGCCGCGTCAATGGCCGCGCGCAGCAGGTCGCGCCGGGAGGGCCGGGCTCGGTCGCCCAACCAGCTCTTGTAGCTGTTGCCGCCGCGTTTGGGATTTTCGATCACGGAAAGCCCGTGTTCCAGACAGATCAGGTCGCTCAGCCGCGCAACCGCTTTGCCGGAGCCGAGGAAATCCCGGAATTTCCCCCGACAGTCCATCGAGGTGGAGTTGAAGATGATGTGGTGGAGTAGGGAAGCACCGCCTTGCCACATTACTGTGGTAGGTTTGCGCCACCCTCTCCGGGAACCGTACGTACCCCTCTCGGAGTATACGGCTCTGTTACTGCTTGGTCAGACAAAACTCACTTTTTGTGGATGATACTGCGGTGGCAATCCCTGCACACCACAAGCGTTTTCCGATGCTTGGCAATCATTGCGATTTCCCACCGTTCCTTACCTTTGAGATTTTTGAGTTTGTTAATGTGGTGAACCTCGTAATGGTCGCTCTCTGTCGTTCCACACAACTCACAGACCTTTGCTTTCAGCCGGTTTTCAAGGGTATTGACTGCATATCCGTAGACAACAGCAGCATTGCTGATGTAATCCGTAGCAAAAGCCTTGCCTTTGCAGTCAGCGTAATTTACGAAGTAACGCCGTTTACTTCCCAGCTTCGTTTCATAGGGGATACCCCATTTTCCTGTACCATCATTAAACTTGTCAATGATTTTGGAAAGGCTGGTTTTATGCTTTGAAGCAAGGGTTTTTAGGCAACTGTATTCCATAAGGTAGGCAAAGTAGTGCAGCTTGCAAAAGTTGCTTGCCATACCATAATAGTTGCATATTCCTCTTAGCTCTGCATTGTATACTGAAACGATTTCTAAGTCTGTGAGTCCAACCAGGTATTTCCGGTGGACTGGGAACATGGAACCGTCTTCTTTCTGTATCGCCACGCCTTTGGTGAAAACGAATGGACGGATTTTATCGTTGAGTGGCGCCAACAGCTCTACGCCCCCATTGAGGGTACGCATTTTTACATGACCGGGGCCACCCCGCTTTATTTTTCCGCTTCTGCGCACACGCACATTGTAGCCTAAGAAACTTGCACATTTACTGCTGTGGGTGATGAGTGTTTTCTCTTCGCTGAGTTCCATTTTCAGTACGTCACCGATAAACTCGGCCAGTTTGCTCTTGATCCACTGGCAGTCCTCACGGCTTCCCTTGACAGCTATTAAAAAATCGTCCGCATACCGAATGTATTTCAGCTTTTTGTCGGTCTGTGCGGTACAGGGAGTGGACATCAGCTTCTGGCGTTTGAGCTTGTACTCTGCCAGCACCAATTTCCTTTCATCTCCTGTTACTTTCGTTAAGCGGTAGGATAGCCGTTTGATTTCATTGTGCAATTCCCGGTATTCAGGTGTGATTCGTCCCACTCCGGGCGTGTCAAATTCGGATTTCAGCTTCATTACAAACTTGTCCAGTTCATGCAGGTAGATGTTGGCGAGCAGCGGAGAAATGATGCCGCCTTGCGGCGTGCCGCTGTACGTCTTATGGTACTGCCAATCTTCTAAATATCCTGCTTTCAGGAATTTGTAAATCAGCTTGGTTATCCGGGCGTCCTTGATTTTATTGTTCAGCAAGCCTACAAGAACAGCGTGATTGATGTTGTCAAAGCATCCTTTGATGTCGCCTTCGACAAACCAACGCGTGCCACTGAACTCCCGTCTCAACTGCTTCAAGGCCGTATGACAACTTCTTTTTG
>DBFXIC010000487.1:0-5610 GCA_048455095.1 Anaeromassilibacillus sp. | reverse complement strand
CATAGATCACCATGCCGGGCTTTGCGCCGGAGGGTTTGTTCACATTGCGCACCTGCGTATAGTCCACAGGCACCTGGGAGGACTCCCGCGCGCGGCTGTGCGCGGCGGCCAGCATCGCCGCCTCCCGGATCGCCGCCTCGGTGGGCTCCTGCCCATCCGTCACCAGGATGGTGTGGGAACCCGGAATATTTTTGGTGTGCAGCCAAATATCGTTGTTGTTCGCCTGCTTGAGCGTCAGCCGATCGTTCTGACGGTTGTTCCTGCCCACTAAAATGCGGAACCCGTCGCTCGACGTGAATTCCAGCGGCGCAGCGGCGGCCACGGGCTTCTGCTTGCCCTTCGGCGCGCGGATATACCCCTGTTCCACCAACTCCTGGCGGATCTCGGAGAGGTCGCGCTCCACCTTGGCGCGGCTCAATTCCTCGAACACCGTATCCAGATATTCCAGCTCCTGCTGCGCCTGCCCGATCTGTTCGGTCAGCTTTTCTTCCGCCGTGCGCGCTTTGCGATATTCCTTATAGTACTTCTGCGCGTTCTGCGAAGGCGTCTTGGAGGGGTCCAGTTGAATGGTAACCGACGGCGCGTCCTCCTCATAAAAATTCTGTAGGGTGACGCTTGTGCTCCCCTTCTCAATCTGATAGAGGTTTGCGCTCAATAGGTCGCCGCAGATGCGCAGCTGGTCGCGCTCTGCGCATTTTTCCAGCTCCGCCCGCTGAATGTTGATCTTGCGGCTCAGGCGGTCCGAGGCGTTGGAGAGCACGCGCAGCAGATCCTGCGAACGCGCGCGCATCCGCTCAATGCGGTCGCGTCCCGCATAAAATGCGTCCAGCAGTTCCGAAAAGCGCTCCTGCCGCGTCACGACGGCGGCGGAGCCGTACTGCGTGATATTCATAAAAGAAAAATCTATTGGCTTTTTCGCCACGCTGATTGCCATGTAGGGGATACCGTCCGTCTCACGCACGGTCTGGGTCAGGCGGTTAAGGAAAAAGCGCAGGCGGTCCCACTGTTCCCCCGTCATCCCCTGCGTGTAGAGGTCCGCGCCCCTGCCCGCCAGATGCTGAATCTCTCTGCACACCACCGGGGAGACGCCCTGCATGGAGGAGAGTAGCGCCTTGGACAGCTCCGTGTCCGCGGGCAACGCCCGCAGCCGCGCGACGATCTCCTCTGGCTCTGCGTCGAGCATGCAGAGCTTATTCTGTGGGGGCGGAAGCTGGTAGGTCAGCCCCGGCAGCACCAATCGTTCGGAGGACATCTCCGCATCGACGCGTTTGAGCGCGTCGATAATTTTTCCGTTTTCATCGATGAAAATGATGTTGCTGTAGCGCCCCATGATCTCCACCGCCAGTGTCAAACGAACCTGGTCGCCCAGCTCGTTGATCGCGTCAAAGTCGAGGAACAGCAGCCGTTCCAATCCAGGCTGTCGCACCGCGGCGAGCTTTGCGCCGGAGAGGCGCTTGCGCAGCAACATACACAGCATGGGCGGCACCTTTGGGTTCTCCGGCACAAACTGGGTAAAATGGATGCGCGCACTGTTTGCCCGCGCCGAAAGCAGGAGCTTATAGTGGTCCGTGCGTGTGCGCAGGGTAAACACCATCTCCTCACGGTTCGGCTGGGCGATCTTCTCCACGCGCGCACCCAGCGCCGCCTCTTCGATTTCTTTTCTGATATGTCTTAAAAATGCTCCATCCAGAGCCATTGGTATCCATCCTTTCCATCGTGGGCCGCCTCAAAGCGGGTTTTAAGCCGGTTTAAAAGCCGCCCGCGCACCTAAACGGACTTTTACAGGAATTTTGCCGGGCTGTGCGCCCGCACGGACTTGATCATTTTGACCTCCGGGAAGCAGGCCTGCAGCCGTTCCATCAGGGGCAGGATCACCACGTCCTCCGTGAAGAAGTGGCCCGCGTCCACCAGCGTAACGCCCATGTCCTCTGCATCCAAAAGGTGGTTATGTTTTGTATCCGCCGTGACCATCGCTTGCGCGCCCTGGGCAATCGCGTCCAGCACAAGGTCCGCACCGGCGCCGCCGCAGAGGCCAACCGTTGTGATCGTCCTGCCGCCATCGGCATATTTCAAGCCGTCGCATCCCAATGCTTCCTTGACAAACGCCGCAAATTCCGCGGGCGTGTAGGGCTTGTCCGTCTCGCCCATCAACCCCTCCGGCAGGCCGCTGTGCTCGTATTCCTTGAGCATCCGCACATTCTTTAATTGGAGCCGTTCCGCCAAACAGGTGTTGACCCCGCCCTGCGCCATATCCAGATTCGTATGGGCGCAGATGGCTGCGATTCCGTACTGCGCCAACAGATATGGGGTGGTATTGGGCGCGATGTGTTTCAGCGGGAAAAAGATCACCGGATGGTGGCTGACGATCAACTGCGCGCCCATTTCGGCCGCTTCGCGCACCACATCCGGCGTGATGTCCAGCGCAAACAAAACGGTTTGCACCTCCACATCGCGCCCGCCTACCAAAAGCCCCGGGTTGTCAAAGTCCATCGCCGTGCAAAACGGCGCAAATGCATCGATCCGGTCGTAAAATTCTCCAACAGTCGCCATCGGAATTCCCTCTTTTCAATCATTTATGAATTTTGGAAAAGTGCTCGCAGGCCTTCGCACACAGACCACAGCGTTTTCGCCTCTTCCGGACGTCCGGAGAGTTCCAGCCCCTGCGCCCGCTTTGAAAGCCGTGCGGCGTACTTTTTTATGTATGCCCGGCTCTCCTCTGTTTTGCCGTCCAGCTTGCCGATATACGGGTACAGAACGCCGCCGCCCGCCCGTGCCGGATCGTAGGCCACCTGCATCACGGAATAGACGTGGCCGTCCTCCTCCGCAGCCTCTTCCCGCAGGATGGCAAAGCCCTCCTGTTCCAGAAAGCGCCGCAGGTCCTCCGCAGAGGTCATCGGCTGCAAAATCAGGCGTTTTTCCGCCTGCTTCAGCCAGGGCGCCGCCGCAATCAGACGGACAATCAGTTCCCCGCCCATCCCGGCCATGACGATGTCGTCCGCTTCGTTGGGGAACACGGCGTCCAGCCCGTCCGAAAGCCGGGCGAAAACCTGTTCCTCCACATGGTAACGGCGGATATTGCCCTCCGCTGAACGCAGGGGTGAAAGTTTCACGTCCGCTGCAATCGCGCGGGAAATCCGGCCCTTGCGCGCCAGCCAGATCGGCAGATAGGCGTGGTCCGTCCCAATGTCCGCCAGCTTCGTCCCCTCGCGCACCATGGAGGCGCACAGGGCGAGCCGGTTTCCCAGGGTAAACAATGGATACGGCATATACCGGCCTCCTTTTTCTAAATATGGAACCGCCGCCCGCCAAACACGTTGACGGGCGGCGCATAAACCGTTCTTTGCTTATTTGCCTTCGATATGGGCGTTGAGCTTTTTCACCATTTCGTCCGCATCCACGCCGTGCACCATGCAGGCCTGTTCCAGCGTTTCCCCGCGGGAAGCCGGGCAGCCGAGGCAATGCATACCCATCTCCATGAAGAAGGGCGCGGTGGTCTTGTCCATATCGAGGATATCTCCGATGATGGTATCTTTTGTAATAGCAGCCATAATTTTTTTCCTCCAGTTCTTTAAAAGCATGCTTAAATAAAGCAAAATTTGTGTTTTCATTATAATACCCCGCCGGAAGGAATGCAATACGGAGATTTCTCGCATTCCGGCAGAAAGAAAACGCCCCGGATTGCTCCGGAGCGTCCTGGTTACAAAATTTAGAAATTTATATAACTTATTCTTCCCTCATTCTTGCAAAGCACTCGCTGCAATATACAGGACGGTCTTCACGGGGCTTAAAGGGGACCCTTGCTTCCTTGCCACAGCTCGCGCAGATGGCGGTGAACATTTCGCGCTCAGGCTTTGCAGCATTCTTGCGCGCATCGCGGCAGGCCTTGCATCTCTGGGGCTCGTTGACGAATCCCTTGGAAGCATAGAATTCCTGTTCGCCGGCGGTGAAAACGAATTCAGCGCCACATTCTTTGCAGATGAGAGTCTTGTCTTCGTACATTTGATATACCTCGCTTCAGATTATAGATATTTGCCCTTGCCGGATTTGCACCGCGCCTTTGTAAAACAACGCTCCTCTTGAGCTGGGCATATGGATGGACTAAAACGGTTCCTTGAGCTTGCGGCGCACACGTTGCAGGGCGTTATCTGCAGCCTTCGAGGTAATACGGAGGGAATTGGCAATCTCTTTGTACGTATAACCGCCCAAATAAAGCATAAGCACCTGACGTTCCATTTTAGACAATTCGTGGCTGATGAACTGCTTGAGAAGCCGGAGGTTCTCTTCCTCCACCAGCATTTTTTCGGGGTCGGCATCCTCCTCCGCAAAAGTGCGGTATGAATTGCCTTCCTCATTGAGCGGAACAAAATTGTTCAGCGGAAGGTTCTTCCGCCCGGCCGCCCACCGGTATGCCATAATGATGCGATTGGAAATACATGTCCCCGCGTAGGTCCGGAAACTTGCTCCCCCGTCCTCCCGGTAACTGCGCACCGCGTCGAGAAGCCCCATCAGCCCTTCCTGGCACAGGTCGTCGGCCTCCAGCATGGTGCTGTGAAACGGCGCCGCCTTTGCGCGGATGAGGGTCATATAGCGGGAAGTCAATTCCAGAAACGCATCGGAATCCCCGTTTCTCACAAGCGCGGCCAGCTGACTGTCCCTGGATAATTCCATATGGTTGTCGTGCATTTCTGCGACCAAGCCAAACACCTCATGAGATTCACATTCCTTATGACTTTTTATATCATACCGCATTCTCTCTGTGAAGTCAACAAATATTTGCCCTTGCTAAAAAATATATTTGTTTTATTTCGTCAATGTGATGGAAGCAGCCCTTTTCAGAAAAAGCTTGGAAGGTTTTCCACAAAGACTTTCCGGTTTTTTGATTTTCTTTGTCTGCTTTACAGAGGCGGGCATCTTGTGCTAAGATGTCCTCTATCGACATTGCGCGACATGCTTCGCGGAAAGAAAGAGGTGTCCCATGGTCAGATTTGGAAAAAAGGAAGAAAAAGTGCACAGCTATACCCCCGAAGAGGGACGGAAGGATTCCTTTGCGCACGGCTTGAATTTTTATAAGCTCTTTTTTATTTTTATGGTCGGCTGTGTGATTGGCTACTGCGTGGAAATGCTGTGGTGCTACCTGCGCCTCGGCTATTTTGAGAGCCGCCAGGGGTTGATCTACGGCCCGCTCAGCCCGGTCTACGGCATGGGCGCGGTGATCTTTACGGTCGCCCTCTACCGCTTTCGCCACTCGAGCAGCCTGGTGATCTTCCTGGCCAGCGGCGTGATCGGCGGCGTATTTGAGTACCTTTGCTCCCTGTTCCAGGAATTGATCTTCGGAACGGTCTCATGGGAATACAGCAATTCCCCGTTGAATATCCACGGGCGCACCAATGTGTTCTATTCCGTCTGCTGGGGCGTGCTGGGCCTGATTTTCCTCAAACACACCCTGCCGTTCCGAACCAACATCATTGAGTGCGTCCCGAACCGCCCGGGGAAATGCATCGCCTGGGTACTGCTGGTCTTTATGGTATTCAATGTGCTGATCTCCGGCGCAGCGATCCGCCGCCAGACCAACCGGCACCATGGCCTCCCGGCCAGCAATCCCGTGTCGGT
>DBFXIC010000486.1:0-6797 GCA_048455095.1 Anaeromassilibacillus sp. | reverse complement strand
CCATTTAAACATCAAAAATTAAGAAATAAACATTCACATCATATAAAATCAATACATACAAGAAAAAGCTTTTATGTTAGATTTTTAAAAGATTGATCCTTGTGAGTGAATATTTTAGTTGAAGACCAAAGGAAAAGATTGCGGGTTCTACTGATTATACGAAAAATAGCAAAATTCTCTTTTGTTCTATTATAGCGGAAACTCCTTCAAAGGGATAGTCTTTGTTGAAACTTGTGTGAAAAAACTTGAATTACAAACAAAAACAGCGCGGAAATACTCCGCGCTGTCTCTTTTCCGTTTTGATCAAATTATTTAATCATGTTGGCAACTTCATCTGCAAAATTGTCCTCGCGCTTCTCAAGGCCTTCGCCCTTCTCAAAGCGGACAAACGCAGCAATCTTGATATCGCCGCCAAGCTCTTTCGCTGTGTTTTCGGTGTACTTCTGAACGGAAAGATCGCCATCCTTCACATACGCCTGATCGACAAGGCAAACTTCCTTGAAGAACTTGCCGAGCTTACCCATGACAATCTTTTCAGCAATGTTGGCGGGTTTGCCGGACTCGATCACCTGCTCGGTGAGGATCTTCTTCTCATGCTCCACAACGTCAGCGGGAACGGAAGCTTCGTCCAAATAAGCAGGGGCAATCGCTGCAACCTGCATTGCAATGTTCTTTGCATACTCCTGGAATGCTTCCTTTGCAGCGACTTCCGGAGTGGTTTCAAACTTTACCAGAACGCCGATTCTGCCGCCGCCATGGATATAAGAGACGACCGTGCCTTCATAGCGCTGGAAACGGCGGATCTTGATGTTCTCGCCAATGGTAAGGATCTTTTCCTTCAGCAGGGCGTCAACCGTCATATCGGTGCCTGCTGCCTTGCAGGCAAGCAGCGCCTCAACGTCCGCCGGATTCTCGGCGATTACGGTGTCGGCGCAGGTCTTTACAAAGTTCTGGAAATCAGCGTTCTTCGCAACAAAGTCGGTCTCTGCGTTGACTTCGATCGCAACGCCGACGTCTCCAGCTTCATTCGTGCAGGCAAAAGCAACGCCTTCCGCAGCGATGCGGCCAGCCTTTTTGGTAGCAGCGGCCAAGCCCTTTTCCCTCAGGAAATCGATCGCAGCGTCCATATTGCCTTCCGCCTGGGTCAGCGCCTTCTTGCAGTCCATCATTCCGCAGCCGGTCTTCTCACGAAGTGCTGCAACGTCTTTTGCTGTAAAAGCAGCCATTGATTTTTCCCTCCGTTTTTTAAATGCACCGGGAGGAGATCCCCCCGGCGCTTTTTGATCTAAAATTTATATTGGATGGGGAAGACCCCATCAATCAGCCCGCGACCTCATCGGTCTCGTTTTCTTTTGCCTGTGCCTCGGCAGCGCCCATCTGGCCTTCTTTGCCTTCAATGATCGCATTTGCCATGGTTCCGGAGATCAGCTTGACAGCGCGGATAGCGTCGTCGTTGCCCGGGATCACATAGTCGATCTCGTCCGGATCGCAGTTGGTATCGACGATCGCGACGATCGGAATACCGAGCTTCTTCGCTTCTGCAACAGCAATTCTCTCCTTGCGCGGGTCAACAATGAACAATGCACCCGGGAGCTGCTTCATATCTTTGATGCCACCCATGAATTTTTCCAGCTTTTCGATCTCGAGCTGGAGCTTGGTGACTTCCTTCTTCGGGAGCAAATCGAACGTGCCGTCCGCTTCCATCGCTTTGAGCTGATTCAGACGGTCGATTCTGCGGCGGATGGTACGGAAGTTGGTGAGCATACCGCCCAGCCATCTTGCATTCACGAAGTAAGCGCCTGCGCGTTCCGCTTCGTCACGGACGGATTCCTGCGCCTGCTTCTTGGTGCCGACAAACAGAACGGACTTACCCTCTGCGGAAAGGTCACGAACAAAATTGTACGCTTCTTCGAGCTTCTTAACGGTCTTCTGCAGGTCGATGATATAGATACCATTGCGCTCGGTGAAGATGTAGGGAGCCATTTTCGGGTTCCATCTTCTGGTCTGATGGCCGAAATGTACGCCGGCCTCCAAAAGCTGTTTCATAGATACGACTGCCATAATAAATCCTCCTTGGTTTTTCCTCCGCCGCGCTTTGATTTTGGACGCAGAACCCTTTGGGGAAACCCCTAGAGAGCACCGGTTCGTCCAGCGTCGACGTGTGTTTTGCGCGCATTATTATAGCACAATCTAACACAGATTGCAAGATTTTTTCGGAATGTTGCCGAAAGATCGTCAATTTCCGAACATGCGCGGCTTTTTTTTGACCCGATAAAAATCATTATAACATACTAGGATCGTTTCGTCACCAATTACTTCAATATCTTGCCATTTGATAATGATGTCGTCTTCCCGCCCCAAAAGGCCGAAAAACCGCAGTCTGCCGTAGATGACCAGGGTAGCCACCCGCGCGGTGACCGTGTCGATCTCCACGTCGCACACATAGCCAATGCGCGTGCCGTCTTTGGTGTTGATCACCTCTTTATGCCGCATGTCCGCAATTCTGCAATTCATGGAATCATTCCTCCCGCTCTACTGATCGTTCCATATTTATGCACGGCGTGTTTTCCGCATGACGAAAAACAGCCCGATGCGAAAAAACGAGAAGTTTTTAAGCGGATTGCGAAGGATTCCCCGGAAATCAATTGATTCTTTTTGTGCGAAATGATACAATAAAAAAGAAGTGAGGCTGCGCTGTGGGTGCGGCCCAATAAGGAGGAATATGAATGAATATTTGGCATGACATTTCGCCGAAGCGCATCAAGTCGGACGATTTTTGTGCAGTCATCGAAATTACCAAGGGAAGCAAGGCGAAATACGAACTGGACAAGGAGACCGGTTTGCTCTCCTTGGATCGCATCTTGTACACGTCCACGCATTACCCGGCAAACTACGGCTTCATTCCGCGCACCTATGCGGCGGACCACGACCCGTTGGACGTGCTGGTGCTCTGCTCCGAGGATATTCATCCGCTTTCGCTGGTACGCTGTTATCCGATCGGCGTCATCAGCATGGAGGACAGCGGCTATAAGGATGAAAAAATCATTGCCATTCCATTTAATGACCCCACGTATAACGGCTACAAGGACATCAATGAGCTGCCCAAGCACATCTTCGATGAGATGTCGCATTTCTTCTCGGTCTATAAAGCGCTCGAGGGAAAAACGACCGCCATCGACAATGTCTGTAGTGTGGATCAGGCAAAGGAGATTATTCAGCAGAGCATCGAAAGCTATCTGGAGAACTACTGCCGTTGATTTTGACTGATAAACGCTGTTCTCCCATACAAAAATAAATATTTTGAGCCAATTGGAAAAGGGAAAAGCCATGCAGGGCGCGGCTTTTCCCTTTTTGTTATCATAGATAGACTGCCTTTCTCCGCCTTTTTCCATTTTTAACGGTGCATGTTCCCTCCCGATCATGGCAATAATGAATGCGAAAGCAGGATGGGAGGAATGTACCGTGTACAATAAGGTGGATATCTGTGGAGTCAATACTGCTAAACTGAAAGTGCTGACCGAGAAAGAGAAGAGAGAATTGCTGTTGCGGGTTAAGGAAGGCGACCAAAGGGCAAGGGAGGAACTGATCAACGGAAATTTGCGCCTGGTGCTCAGCGTCATTCAGCGATTTACCAATCGGGGAGAGAATCTGGACGACCTGTTCCAGGTCGGCTGCATTGGCCTAATCAAGGCGATCGACCACTTCGACATGAACCAAGGTGTACGGTTTTCCACATACGGCGTGCCGATGATTATTGGAGAGATTCGCCGTTATCTTCGGGACAACAACAGCATCCGCGTCAGCCGGTCGCTGCGCGATACCGCATACAAAGCGATGCAGGTCAAAGAAAAAATGACCGCCAAGAACAACAAGGAGCCCACCATTGAGGAAATTGCCAAGGAGTTGGATCTCCCACGTGAGGACGTGGTTCTCGCGCTGGAGTCCATCGTGGAACCGGTTTCCCTATATGAACCCGTCTTTTCAGACGGCGGGGACACCATCTATGTGATGGATCAGGGGGGTGACAACAACGACGACAGCAACTGGCTGGACGAAATCGCGTTAAAGGAAGCGATCAGCGACTTAAGCGACCGCGAGAAACGCATTCTTTCTATGCGCTTTTTTCAGGGAAAGACCCAGATGGAAGTGGCGTCGGAAATCGGCATCAGCCAAGCGCAGGTATCCCGCCTGGAGAAAGGCGCGTTGGGAAAAATTAAAAAGGACATTTGATCATTGCACGAAAAAAGGGCTTCCGCAGCGCGATCGGAAACGATCACCCAGCGGAAACCCCATTTCAGATTCAATATAGAAGCCTTATGCCTGATTTTGGATGGACTCCAACGTCTGCTCAAAATCCGCCGCCGTCACCAGCAGGGAAATCTCCACATCGGAGGTGCTGATCAGGCGAATATCCGTGTTCACGTCCGCGGCGGCCTGCAAAATTTTGGCGGCCACGCCGGGCGTGTTTTTCATACGCTCATCATAAATTGCAATTTTATAATTTCCGCTGCTGACAATCGTCTTGATGTCATGGTTGTCGTACAAAGCAGAGGTAAACTTGAGAATTTTGCCGAGGTCTTCATCGTCGATGGTGAAGGAAATGGTGGTGTATGCCCCGTGCGTAGGTGCAAGGGAGATCATATCCACGTTCACGCCCAGATCTGAAATCTTCTGGAAAATCTTCGCGATGGAGGTTAGCCCTGCAGGACAATTTTGCAGCGTGACCAACGTGATGTCGCTCAGGGTGGTAATAACCGCTTGTTCCATGCTCTCATCCCCTTTACTTTAATAAGTCAGACATGTTATACAGCCCGGCAGGCTGCTTTGCCAGATACACGGCTGCGTTGATGGAACCGTGGGCGAAAATCTCTTTAGACTGTGCGGAGTGGGAAATCGTGATGATTTCGTGCGAGCCCGCAAAGATGACTTCATGCTCGCCGACAATGGTGCCGCCGCGAACAGAATGCATGCCAATCTCGTTTTTATCGCGCTTTTTACGCTGGGAATGCCGGTCATACATATAGGTCATACGGCGGTCCTCAACGGAAGAAATACCGTCCGCGATCATCAGCGCCGTTCCACTGGGCGCGTCGATTTTCTGGTTGTGGTGCTTTTCAACGATCTCGATGTCAAAGTCCTCGCCCAGAACCTGCGCTGCTTTCTTGGAAAGCTCGATCAACAGATTGATGCCCAGGCTCATATTGCCGGAATAGAACACCGGAATTCTGTGAGAAGCGAGCGTCAGCTCGTTGACTTGATCGTGGTTGTATCCGGTGGTGCAAAGCACCAAAGGGAGCTTACGATCTAGACCAAATTGCAGGAGAGGGGAGAGCATCGCCGGATGGGAAAAATCGATCACCACATCGGCTTCCTCTTGTACCGCAGCAGGATCGGAATACACAGGGAAATTCCCAGAGGGATCCGTATGAATATCGATGCCAGCTACAATTTCACAGTCTTCGCGCTCTTTGACGCATGCGGCAATCACACGGCCCATCTTGCCGTTACAACCGCAGAGAAGAATCCTTGTCATTTTTCGTCCTCCGAATGGTGACCCGTTTCAATCAGATCAGCTGATATTTTTTCAATATGTTGCGAAGTGTGTCGAGCGCAGCGTCACTCATGGTGGTCAGGGGCAGACGGCAGTCGCCCACGTTTAGGCCCATCTCATTCATGGCAGCCTTCACCGGAATGGGATTGACATCCATGAAGAACGCGTCCATCAGTTCCACGTACTTCAACGCCAGTTCGCGGCTTCTTTCCACATCTCCCGCAAAGAACGAAGCGCAGAGATCGTGCATCTCCTGTGGCAGGACATTGGCAAATACAGAGATCACGCCTTTGCCGCCCAGCGCGAGCATCGGGAGGGTCTGGTCGTCGTTTCCAGAGTAAACATAGAGATCGTCCCCGCACAGGGAGATTGTTTTGGCAACGGAGGAAATATCGCCGTTGGCCTCCTTTACCGCATTGATATTCGGATGCTTGGAAAGCTCGAAGAAGGTTTCCGGCTTGATGTTACAACCGGTGCGGGAGGGGACGTTGTAGAGGATGATCGGCAGGTTTACACGGTCCGCAATGTAAGTATAGTGGCGAACCAGACCTGCCTGAGAGGTTTTGTTGTAGTATGGGGTTACGGAGAGCAGGGCGTCTGCACCCATGCGCTCCGCTTCTTGGGAGAGTTTGACGGCATATGCGGTGTCGTTGCTGCCGGTGCTGGCAATGACGGGGACGCGCTTGTTGACCTTTTTGATGGCATATTCCAACGCTTTACAGTGTTCCTCGTGGTTCAACACAGGGGATTCACCGGTTGTGGCACAGGCGACGATCGCATCCGTGCCGTGGTTGATCTGAAATTCGATCAATTCGCCAAATTTCTCGTAGTTGATCGATCCGTCCTCGTGCATCGGAGTGACCAGTGCGACGCCGGAGCCGGTGTAAATCAGTTTCTTCATAATCGGACCTCCAATCATTGTAACAATAGGGCGATGTATATCGGAGAACCTGCCCCCAAGACTTGCCATGCGGGAAACGACCGGCCAGCCAGAGAAAAAGCATCCGGTTTTATCGGACTTGGCAGCTTTTACTACGCCGGGATGTTATTTTGCACATTTTGGCCTATCGATGGTGTCAAAGCAGGTTCCAATCGTTTTGCGGAGGAAATCAGTCCAGATATCCCTTGGCACAGAGCAGCTCTGC
The DNA here is from genome assembly GCA_048455095.1 of Anaeromassilibacillus sp. GTDB lineage: Bacteria > Bacillota > Clostridia > Oscillospirales > Acutalibacteraceae > Anaeromassilibacillus. The sequence goes on along the minus strand of DBFXIC010000486.1, from coordinate 101 downwards.
CATCAGGACGGCGCCGCCAGCCGCGCCGCGGAGCGTATTGTGGGACAGGCAGACAAATTTGATGTCGTACTGCGTATCAGGACGCAGACGGCCGATGGAAA